>JAGNSH010000012.1:0-21428 GCA_017988165.1 Giesbergeria sp.
TCAGCACCTCGGGCAAATTACTGCTGTCGGTGGCCAAAGCGGCTTGCACCGTCAAGGTGATGCCGTTTTTGTCCAGCTCGTGGATGGCGTCTTCGAGCATTTCGCGGCCATACGGGTTGTCCAGATACACCACGCCAATGCTTTTGAGGTTCATCTCCACCAAGCGCTGCATCAGGCGGTGGACTTCGGCGGTGTAGCTGGCGCGCACATGGAACACACTGCGCGCGCCCTTGCGCAGCGACGATGCCCCGGTGACTGGGCCCACGTGGACCATGCCGACCTCTTCGGTCATCGACAAAATGGCCTTGTTATTGGCGGTGCCGACGCACGACAGCAAGGCGAAGGTGTTGCCCTGGCCCAGTATTTGTTTGATGTTCTCTACCGTACGCGCCGGGTCGTACATATCGTCCATGATGTTCAGCTGTAGCGTGCGCCCATGGATGCCGCCACGGCCATTGATCTGCGCCAGCGCGGCGCCGGCGCCTTGGCGAATATCCTCGCCAAACGCCGCCAGCGGGCCGGTGACGTCGGCCGAGCAAGCAATGGCAATGCTTTTGGCGCTGAGTCCGGCCTCTTGGGCTTGGGCGCTGCGCATCAGCACCGGGGCCGCCGCGAGCGCCACAGTGCCAGAGACCAGAGAGACAAACTGACGACGTTGCATATAAAAATCCCCCAGTAAAAACAGGCCAAGCAGCCCGACCACCCCGCCTTGGGGCACACGCGAGCTCTGCACCAAACACCAAGCGCCGGGCCCAGACCATAGGGCCGCAATCTTAAGCCTGCGCCATCGCCGCGCCTTGGCAGCGCGCACTACAGTGTCGGCTTATCAATTTTGCTTTCAAGGATGCGCCATGTCGATTTGGATCAAGCCGATGTCTCTGCCCCTGCTCAACCAACTCAACGCGCAGACGGCGGCGGCGCATTTGGGCATTGAAATCACCGAAATCGGCGACGATTTTTTGCGTGGCCGCGTGCCGGTAGATGAGCGCACGCGCCAGCCGTTTGGTATTTTGCATGGCGGCGTCAGCGTGGTGCTGGCCGAAACGCTGGGCTCCATCGGTGCGTTTTACGCCTGCCCCGAAGGCCAGCACGGCGTGGGCCTGGACATCAACGCCAACCACCTGCGCGCCTGCGCCAGCGGCTGGGTGAGCGGCACCGCCCGCGCCGTGCATCTGGGCCGCACCACACAAGTCTGGCAAATAGACATGGTCAACGACGCCGGCCAACCCACCTGCGTCTCGCGCCTGACGATGGCGATTTTGACGACGCGCTGAAGGTTATTTGCTGCTCTACGCTATCCCCCCGCCATGCTCTGGACACCCTCGGCTATTCCTACAATCGCTCCATGCACACCCTCCACTACACCCGCGCCGCCGCTCTTCCTGCCATCTTGGCCCAACGCATTGTTATTTTGGATGGCGCTATGGGCACCATGATTCAGCGCTTTAAGCTGGGCGAGGCCCAGTACCGGGGCGAGGGCTACAGTGGCCCGGGCGCGGTGGGCGACCGATTCAAAGACTTTCCGCGCGACGTCAAGGGCAACAACGAGCTGCTGTCCATCACCCGGCCCGACGTGATCCGCGACATCCACGAAGGCTACTTGGCCGCCGGCGCCGACCTGATCGAGACCAACACCTTTGGCGCCACCACCGTGGCGCAAGAGGACTACAAAATGGCCGACTTGGCGCGCGAGATGAACCTGCGCTCGGCGCAATTGGCACGCGCCGCCTGCGACAAATTCAGCACGCCCGACAAGCCGCGCTTTGTCGCCGGCACGCTGGGGCCCACGCCCAAAACCGCCAGCATCAGCCCCGACGTCAACGACCCCGGCGCGCGCAACATCACCTTTGAGCAACTGCGCCAGTCGTACTTTGAGCAGACCGAGGCGCTGATCGAAGGCGGCTCGGACGTGATTTTGGTCGAGACGATTTTTGACACGCTCAACGCCAAAGCGGCGCTGTTTGCTGTCGAAGAAGTGTTTGAGAAACTGCGCGTGCGCCTGCCGTTGATGATCAGCGGCACCGTCACCGACGCCTCAGGACGGATTTTGTCGGGCCAAACCGTGACGGCTTTTTGGCACAGCGTGCGCCACGCCCGCCCGCTGGCCGTCGGCCTGAACTGCGCACTGGGCGCAGCGCTGATGCGCCCCTACATCCAAGAGCTGGCCAAGGCCGCGCCCGATACCTTTATCAGTTGCTACCCCAACGCCGGCCTGCCCAACCCGATGAGCGACACCGGCTTTGACGAAACCCCCGACGTCACCAGCCGCTTGGTACACGAATTTGCCGCCGAAGGGCTGGTCAACATTGTCGGCGGCTGCTGCGGCACCACGCCCGAGCACATCAGCGCCATCGCCCACGCCGTAGCCCAAGTGCCCACACGCAAGATGTTTTACCCGGCGCAGGCCTAAATTTATAGCCAAAATGGCCTCTAGCCCTTATGCAGCAAGCGCTAGCAGCTATTGTTTTTGATTAATTATGTCGTCCCACTTTGACTCCACCGCCGCCACCACGGCCACCACAGCCGCCACTGCCGCCGCCGAAATACCCAGCGCCCCCGATCCCCATGCCGTGCGCAAGTTGGAAAAGCGCTTGGTGCGCCAAGTCAGCCAAGCCATTGACGACTTTGGCCTGATTGCGCCGGGCGACAAGGTGATGGTGTGCGTCTCGGGCGGCAAAGACAGCTATGGCCTGCTGGATATTTTGCTCAAGCTGCAAGCGCGCGGCGCGGTGCCGTTTGAGCTGCTGGCCGTCAACCTTGACCAAAAGCAACCGGGCTTTCCGGCCCATGTGCTGCCGCAGTATTTGGCTGGGGTGGGTGTGCCATTTCACATCGAAACGCAAGACACCTACAGCGTCGTCAAAGCCCATGTGCCCGAGGGCAAAACCATGTGCAGCCTGTGCAGCCGAATGCGCCGGGGCGTGTTGTACCGGCTGGCCGACGAGTTCAAGGTGACCAAAATTGCGCTGGGCCACCACCGCGACGATATGTTGCAGACCTTCTTTTTGAATATGTTTTTTGGCGGCAAGCTCAAAGCCATGCCGCCCAAAGTGGTCAGCGACCGGGGCGAGCACCTCATCATTCGCCCGCTGGCCCATGTGGCCGAGGCCGATTTGGCGCGCTGGGCCGAGATGCAGCAATTTCCCATCATTCCGTGCTCGCTGTGCGGCAGCCAAGACAACCTGCAACGCCAGCAAATCAGCCAAATGCTGCGCGACTGGCAAAGCCGCTACCCCGGGCGCATCGAAAACATGGCCGCTGCGCTGCAAAATTTGGTGCCATCGCACTGCATGGACAGCCGCCACTTTGACTTTAAGGGCCTGCAGCCCAGCGGCGTGGCCGACGAGCACGGCGACAAAGCCTTTGATGGCGAGACGCTGCCGATGCCCTTTGCCGCCGTACCAGCCCCGCTCTCAAGCCTTCAGCCATTGCGATATGAGCGCGCAGATTGATCCGGCGCTGCCAGCTGCACTGGTAGCCCCAGCAACACCTACGGCAGCCACGGCGCTGGTGCAAGCCGTGTCCGGTGCGGCCAACAGCGAGGGCAGCGCCCCTGCCCCTGCGCAGGACGGCGCAATGCTGGCGCTGCAAAAAACCCAAGTCAGCATCTCGCCGCAAGGGCGTCAAAGCCTGGGCGAAGCCGCTGCCGCCCTGCAAAACCAAACCACTTTGCTCGATGCCCTGAACAAAAACACCCCCGCACAAGCTGCTACCGGGCTGCACACAACAGCAGTCGCCAGCCCGCACCTTGCACCCGTCACGGGCACACAACCATCTGCCGCAGTGCCAGCCAGTACGCCCACCAACCCAGTGGCAACAGCGGCAATAGCAACAGCGGGAACCGTTACGACCACCGCCGCTGCCGCCGCCACCACTGCCACCACCGCCACTGCCGGGACGGCGCGGCTGGCCTTGCCGACCGGCGGGGTCAGCGCGCCAATGCAATCACTGCTCAGTGCGCTGGTGCAGCAAACCACCGCTGCCGTGCAGGCGCAGCGGGTGCTGGCCGCACAGCCATGGCCAGCGGCGTTGGTGGCGCAACTGGCGCAACCAGCACCGGCTGGCGCCAAAGCCGGGCTGGGTCAAGCGCTGAGCACCGCCTCGCTGCAAACGTGGCTGGTCAACCAAGGTGTGGTGCAAACCGCTGAAGGCCCGCGCGGCGTCTCAGTCACCGTGCGCGTACCCGGGCCTTGGCTAGAGGCGCTGGGCCAAGCACAAACGGCGGCCACGCCCAACCGCTCGTGGCAGGTGTGGCTGCTGCCCACCGTGCCGCACACGCCGGCACCAGCTGCGCCGCCCCTGCAAGCGGCGTTTGCTGGGCCATCGCAGGCACTGCAATCGGGCACCTATGCGCTGGCGCTGGAGTCTGCTGGCGCAGCCGCAGGCCGCACCAGTGCGCTGGTGACGCTGGAGTTTCAGCCACTGCTGGCCTCCAGCGCGCTGCAAAGTGGGGTGTATGGGCGCGATTTGGCCCACCTGCGCCAAGACCCGTGGCTGCAAATGACGGCGCTACAAGCCAGCGGCCAAGTCGAGCGCGATGAAAACCGCGCCCGCAATGGCAGTGATGCGCTGTGCGATACCGTGGGCTGCCCCTACATGGGCCAAGCCGCTTGCGTGCAACCGTTTTGCGCGGCGCTGCAAGTGCTGCCGCAGGTGGCATCACTGCAAGCGCCGGGCACGGGCTCGGCCTCGCGGATTTAAGGGTACAAACCGCGCATTTCGCGCGCCCGCAAGATGCGGGTGCAGGCGACGATGAAGGTGGCAGTGCGCAGGCTCACCTTGTGCTGTTGCGCCACGTCCCAGATGCCGGCAAAAGCCTCTTGCATGATCACCACCAAGCGGTCGTTGATTTCGGCCTCGCTCCAGAAGAAGCTGGAGAAGTTTTGCACCCACTCAAAGTAACTGGCGGTGACGCCGCCGGCATTGGCAATCACGTCCGGCAAGATCAGCACGCCCTTGTCGTTCAAGATGTCATCGGCTTCGGGGGTGGTCGGGCCATTGGCGCCCTCGATGATCAAACGCGCTTGGATGTGACCGGCGTTGGCGGCGGTGATTTGGCTCTCTAGCGCCGCTGGGATCAAGATGTCGCACGGCACGCCCCAAAAAGCCGCGTTGTCCATCGCTTGCGCGCCAGCAAAGCCGGCCACGCCGCCGGTTTGCTGCACGTGGGCTTGCAGCGCTGGCACATCAAAGCCAGCTTCTTGGTAAATGGTGCCGGTGTGGTCTTGCACGGCCACCACGCGCGCGCCCACATCGGCAAACAAGCGCCCTGCCGTGCCACCCACATTGCCAAAACCTTGTACGGCAATGCGGGCACCTTTGAGGGGCAAGTTAATGCGCTCTGCGGCCGCCGCGCCGACGGTGAACACACCGCGCCCAGTGGCCTCGATGCGGCCCAGCGAGCCGCCCAGCTCCACCGGCTTGCCGGTGACGACGCCGGTAGCGGTGCTGCCGGTGTTCATGGAATAGGTGTCCATCATCCAGGCCATGATTTGGCCGTTGGTGTTGACGTCTGGCGCGGGAATGTCTTGCGTTGGGCCAATGATCAGGCCAATTTCGCTGGTGTAGCGGCGCGTCAGGCGCTCCAGCTCGGCGCGCGAGAGCTGCTTGGGATCGACGCGGATACCGCCTTTGGCGCCGCCGTAGGGCACGTTGACGGCCGCATTTTTCACCGACATCCACGCCGACAGCGCCATCACCTCCGACAGCGTCACATCTTGGTGAAAGCGCACCCCGCCCTTGCCCGGCCCGCGCGACAGGTTGTGTTGCACGCGGTAGCCCTCGTAGTGGGCGATGGTGCCGTTGTCCAGCTCAATCGGCACATCGACAATCAAAATGCGCTTGGGGCGCTTTAAGGTTTCGACCCAGCGCGACAGATGGCCCAAATAGGGCGTCACGCGATCGACTTGCTTGAGGTAATTGCCCCACGGGCCAAGGTGGTCGGCCTGCAAGTACGAAGGCACAGCATGGGTGGGCACGGCGGGCGTGCGGGAGTCGGATGACATGGCAAAGTCCTTGGGGGAAAGAGTTAGAGCCGGCAAGCTTAGGAGCATGGAACGCACTTGTCCAAGGCCGTGCGCTTTCGTGGTTATGCGTTCAACGCATAGATTAACAATTTTGTAACAAGGGCATTTCTAGCGCCTGTTTTTTAGTAAAAACAGCCTGTAGCCCTTGTGTAGCCTGCGGTTGCAGCTATGCTTTTTAATTCAACTGGGCAACATCACTTCCAGCGCAGCGGCTCGACATGGACGCTGCCTTGGGTGCTGCTCAGGGTGATGGCGCCTTCTTGCACGGTGGCTTGCAGCTGCATACTGCGCTGCGCCAGCTGGGCCAGCTCTTGCGCCGCGTCAGACGGGATGCGCCAAACTTGCAGCTTGTCGAGGCGCGAGAGCTTGGTCTCAATGCCCTTCCACCACACTTCGGCGGCGTGGTTGAAGGCGTACAGCACCACCGCATCGGCTTTGCTACAGGCTTTGCTGATGGGTTTGTCTTCGGGCTGGCCCACTTCAATCCACAGGCGCTTGCGGCCGGTGAAGTCGGTCAGCGACGCATCCGGATCGTCCGGGTCGGACAGGCCGGCGCCAAAGGCCAACGTGCCGTCGCCCTTGCAGGTGTCTTGCAGCGCGTGCGCGTGCAGCGCCAGCGCCACCAGCCGCACCATCATGCGTTCGTCGGTTTCGCTGGGGTGGCGCGCCAGCGTCAGCGCGTGGTCGGCGTAGTAGCCGTGGTCGATGTCGGCGATTTGCAGGTTCGCCTTGAAGATGGTGGATTTGATGGCCATGAAATTTAAATCCGCCGCGCCAGCTCGGCGGCTTGGCCGGTGTAGCTGGCCGGGGTCATGGCCAGCAGGCGGGTTTTTTCGGCTTCTGGAATCTCCAAAGAACGGATCAAACCGTGCAAGTCAGCCGCCGTCACCGTCTGGCCGCGCGTGACTTCTTTCAGCTTTTCATATGCGCCCTGCACGCCGTAGCGGCGCATCACGGTTTGGATGGGCTCGGCCAGCACTTCCCAAGCGGCGTCCAAATCGGTGGCCAGCGCGTCTTCGTTGAGTTCGAGCTTGTTCAGGCCCGTGAGCAGCGAGCTGTAGGCCAGCGTGGCATAACCCAGCGCCACGCCAATGTTGCGCAGCACGGTGCTGTCGGTCAGGTCGCGCTGCCAGCGGCTGATGGGCAGTTTTTCTGACAGGTGTTTCAGCACAGCGTTGGCAAGGCCCAAGTTGCCCTCGGCGTTTTCAAAGTCAATCGGGTTGACTTTGTGCGGCATGGTGCTGGAGCCAATCTCACCGGCCTTCAAGCGCTGCTTGAAGTAGCCCAGCGAGACATAGCCCCAAATGTCACGCGACAGGTCAATCAAGATGGTGTTGGCGCGGGCCACGGCATCAAACAGCTCGGCCATGTAGTCGTGCGGCTCGATTTGGATGCTGTAGGGCTGAAACGTCAGGCCCAGACCCATCGGCTCGGGGGTTTCGATGACGTTTTTGCTGAAGGCTTCCCAATCAAAATCGGGCCAAGCGGCCAAGTGGGCGTTGTAGTTTCCGACGGCGCCGTTCATTTTGGCCATGATTTTCACCTCGGCAATGCGCTGGGCCGCCGTTTGCAGGCGCACCACGACGTTGGCCAGTTCTTTGCCGACGGTGGTTGGGCTGGCGGTTTGGCCGTGGGTGCGGCTAAGCATCGGCACGGCGGCATGCAGGTGCGCCATCTCGCGCAGCTTCAAAATCAGGCGATCGAGCGCCGGCAGCACCACTTGGTCGCGCCCAGAGCGCAGTTGCAGCGCGTGGCTGGTGTTGTTGATGTCTTCGCTGGTGCAGGCAAAGTGAACGAATTCGATGGCTTTTTCTAGCTCAGGGCGCGCTTCAAACTTGGACTTGATCCAGTATTCGACCGCCTTGACGTCGTGGTTGGTGGTTTTTTCAAACTCTTTGATGGCGGTGCAATCGGCGCTAGAGAAGTTTTTTACCAAGCCCAGCAAATAGGCGCGCGCGCCGACAGTGAGCGGCTTGAATTCAGCAAAACCGGCATCTGACAGCGCAATAAACCACGCCACTTCGACTTGCACGCGGCGGTGCATATAGCCGTGCTCGCTCATGATGGGGCGCAGGGCAGAAAGCTTGGCGGCGTAACGGCCATCCAGCGGCGACAGGGCAGTAAGGGTTGTGAGGCTCATAGGAGCCAGATTGTAGGTGGCTGTGCCACGCACTTTGCGCGCTGGGCCCGGTCTGCCTTTACCGGGGCCGTGCCTTCAGCGGCGGCGCTGAAGGCGAAATAAAAAAATGTTGTGATGCGCCGCGCAGCGAACAAAGAGAGGGAGGGAGGAGGGAGCACCGCGCGGTTTTCAGTCAGGCACCAGACCCGAAAGGCACCACAACACTAAAGTAAGGGGGCAAACACCAAGCCCCCGCCACAGCTATGGAGTGCGCGTGTTTTTAGAAAGTTCCGAAGACAAAGGCGGCAAAGGCGGCAAAAACGTAAGTGCCTGTCACGCACGCTCAGATCATGGCCAGCAGGCGATCGAGCGAGACGTTGACGCGCACATCACGCTGGGCGATGGGGCCGGTGATTTTCCACGTCGCTACCGACGTGTCACGCGGAATCATCTCGCCCGTGGGCAGGCCGTCGCGGTTGAGCAAGACCGCCACGCGCGGCGTGGTGGCGGTGCTGCCGCGCTTGAGCACCAACGCCACCTCTTGGCTGGTCAAGCGCACAAAAGCGCCCGGCGGGTACACGCCCAGCGCCTTGACGATGGCGGCGCCGGTTTCATCGACTTGCTGCTCTTCGTCGTAATAGCAGGCCTGCATGGCAGCGGTGACCGGCATGGGCGAGCGCGCTGCACGCGGCGCCAAGCGGGCCGAAAAAATATCAGCGCGCTGCAACAAACGGGCAATTTGCTGGGGCTCGGTTTTGCTGGCCAAACGGCCAGGGGTGCGGTGGTGGTGGTGGCGCACGGCGTCCAGCAGCACCGGGTCATCAACGCCTAGGCTTTGCAACAGGTCGGCCGAGCGCAGCGCATGGCTCTCGACTTGGGCAATTTGCGCCGCGTCCAGCGGCTCGGCCTGCAAGGCCAGTTGGTCTTGCAGCTCGGTCATCGCCAGATTCATGCCCAAGGCGGCGCCGCCAGCGCGGCGCACCTGCTCCTCAGACCAGCGCAGCGTGCCGCGCGCGACGATCATGCTGACGCAGGCCACCAACATACTGTGCGTGGCGCTGTACATCTGCGTCTCTTTGGCCGAAATATGCACCAGCGACAGCAGCGTGGCGTCGGGCACTTGCTGGCTCGATTGCACCAAGTCTTCTAGTAGCGCACAAAAGCGCGCACTGAAGTCGGGCGCTTGGTACGCGCGCAGCAGTTGCGTGGCGCGCATTTGCTGCTCGGCCCAAGCGGGAATGCCGCCCAGCGTGCCGCCGCGCGGTGTCGGCGCAGCCACGGCCAGCTTGACCGCTGCGATATCGCCCAAAGGCTTGTTGGACAGCAACATCCCTTGCAATTGCGACAAATATTGGCGGTGGCTGTCGCCCGACTCGGCAGTGTCAATGCACAGTTCCACGCCCCGCTCCACCAAGGAATCGAGCTCACCGCGCGAGCGAATGACGTAGCTTTTTTTAGCCAACAAGTCTCCATTGGCCGCCCGCAGCGCAAAGGGCAGCGGCTGGCCGAGCTGGATGGTCTCGATATTGATAGCAATGAGGTTCATAGTGGTGCCGGGATTATCGGGGCGCGCCGCCAGAGGCTATCGCCCGCTCGCCAAGGAAATACCCTCGATTCCAGAGCGGCGCAGTGTAGGCGCATCACTGCGGCGCGTCTATCTGCACGCCAGCGCCAAACACCGCCGCCCACAGCGCCAGCACGGCGCTGCGTTCGGGCGCTAGCGTGGCCGGTTCGACTTCAAGCGAGGCCTCGTCCAGCCGCGCTTTGTGCTGCACGCTGCGCAGTTGGCGGTAGGCCGCTGCCGCCGCGCTGCCGACACCGGCGGGCAGCAGGCCGGCTTCTTCAGCGCGTTGCAGCAGCGCAATGTTGCCCACGTTGCCCAGCAACTGCGGGTGCGCGCCCGACTGCGACAGCACCACATACTGCACGGCAAATTCGGCATCCACCATGCCGCCGGGGCTGTGCTTGACGTCAAATTTATCGCTGCGCACTGGGTTGGCTTGGCGCACGCGCTCGCGCATGGCAACGATTTCTTGGCGCAGCGCGGCGGCATCGCGCGGCGCGCTGATGACGGCCTCGCGCACCGCATCAAAGCGCGTGCGCAGCGCCTCGCTGCCCAGCACAAAGCGCGCCCGCGTCATGGCTTGGTGCTCCCACGTCCAAGCGGTGTTGCTGCCGCGCTGCTGCTGGTAGTTGGCAAAGCCGTCAAAGCTGGTCACCAGCAACCCTGAGTTGCCGTTGGGGCGCAGCGCGGTGTCGATTTCAAACAAATCGCCCTCGCCGGTTTTGACCGCCAGCCAGTTGATGAGCTTGCGCACAAAGGCGGCGTAGACCTCGGGGGCGCGCTCGTCGTCGTCGTCAAAGACGAAGACGATGTCCAAGTCGCTGCCGTAGCCCAGCTCTTTGCCGCCCAGCTTGCCGTAGCCAATGATGGCGAACTGCGGCTCGTCGCGGTGGCGGTTTTTCAGGCGCGCCCAGCACCACTGCGCGGTGATGCGCAGCACGCTGTCGGCCAGCGCGCTCAGGTCGTCGGCGACTTGCTCGACCGTCAAGCGCCCTTCGACGTCGCGCGCCAAGGTGCGAAAGGTTTCAGCGTGGTGGGCGCGGCGCAGCAAATTGAGCAGCGTTTCGGTGTCGTCCTCTTGCGTTGAGCGCACCGAGACCAGGCGCAGTTGCAAATCGCGCTCAAAGTCTGCCGCGACAAAGCGCTCGGACAGCAGCGCGCTGCCGGCCAGTTCGTCAATCACGCCGGGATGTTGCAGCAAATAGCGCGCCGACCAGCGCGCTGCGCCCAGCAAGTGCAGCATTTGCTCGTGTACGGCGGGGCGCTCTAGCAGCAGCGCCAAATAGCTTTCGCGGCGCAGCAGGGGCTCAAGCCAATCGACCAAACGCACGGCAGCCGCTTCGCTGACCGTGCCTTCTGTGACCCACTGCGCGGTGCGCTGCACCACGCGCAGCAGGCGCGCACGCGCCTCGTCACGCAGCGCCAGCACCCGGGCATGGTTGCGCCATTCGGCCACGCGCTCGCGCAGCAGGGGCGGCAGGGTTTCTAGCAGCGATTGCAACTCGGGCGGCAGACTGGCGTCGCCCGCTTTTTGGCCGGCGCAGCCATTGCCGTGGCACTGCTTTTTGTCGTTGCCGCCCAGCAGCGTGTCAAATTCTTGCGCCACCAGTTCGCGGTGGGCATCGAGTTGGTGCAAAAAGCTGCAACTGTCAGCGCAGCCCATGGTCTGGGCAATCCACGCCAAATCGTCGTCGCGCGTGGGCAGCACATGGGTTTGCTGGTCGTCCAGATATTGGATGCGGTGCTCGACGCGGCGCAAAAAGGTGTAGGCCTCGGCCAGCGCTGCGGCGGTGGGCGCGGGCATCAAGCCGGCCTCGGCCAAACGCTGCAAGGCTTCCAGCGTGGGGCGCCGGCGCAGCTCGGGGAACTGGCCGCCGCGCACCACTTGCAGCAGTTGCACCGTGAATTCAATCTCGCGGATACCGCCGCGCGACAGCTTGACGTCGTTGGCGCGCTCGGGCCGGCCGGCGCTGCGCTTGGCGGCGTGGTCGCGAATTTGCCGATGCAACACGCGCAGCGCGTCAAACACGCTGTAGTCCAAATAGCGGCGAAAGACAAACGGCAGCACCACTTCGCGCAGCGCCTGCACTGCCGGGCTGGTGACGCTGGCGCGGGGCGCGACCACACGGCTTTTGAGCCAAGCAAAGCGCTCCCACTCGCGCCCTTGCACCTGCAAATATTCTTCCAGCGCCGCCAGCGACACCGCTGGCGGGCCGGAGTTGCCGTTGGGGCGCAGCGCCAAATCGACGCGAAACACAAAGCCGTGTTCGGTGGTGTCGCCAATCAGGCTGTAGATGGCTTTGACGGCGTGGCTGAAGTATTCGTGGTGCGAGATGCGCCCGCGCCCATCGTCGCGGCCTTGGGTTTCGCCGTCGTGCTCGTAGACGTAAATCAGGTCGATGTCGCTGGAGACGTTCAGCTCGCGCGCGCCCAGTTTGCCCATGCCAATCACCCACAACTGCACCGGCTGGCCTTGCGGGCCACGCGGCGCGCCAAAGCGGGCGTCCAAATCAGCGCGCGCTTGCTGGCAGGCGCAGTCCAGCGCCAGCTCGGCCAGGTCGGTCATGGCGCAGGTGATGGTCTCCAGCGGCGCTTGCTCGGCGCAGTCAAGGCGCATCAAGCGCTCTATCACCAACTGGCGCAGGATGCGCAGCGCCGCGCCGGTGTCGTGGCCGCTGGCCTGCAGCGCCGCCAAGGTGCTGGCCATGCTGGAGCGCACCGGCGCGCCGGGCGCTAACAGCGCCAACTGCGCGCCATAGCGGCGGTGCAGACGCTGAAAAAAGCGGGAATGCGCTGCCGCGGCGCAAAGAACTTCGGGGGCGGCGCTGTCAAATGGTGCTGTCTGCATGGCCTGCGCGGCAACGCTGTCACCGCATATAAAACGACCGAAGTCGCACGGAGCACGCGCCAACAGCGCGGGCCATAATTCCTGCCTCTCCCAAGCCCGCCATGCATGACCCGTTAGCCAATTCTTCGCCCTCTTCGTCTTCTTTGCCCGCTGCGCCCTCTTTGCATCCTTCACGTCTACTGAAGTCAGCGGCATGGCTGGCGCGGTGGTCTTTGGGCTTGATGCTGGTGGTGGTGCTACTGCTGGCGGCGGCCTGGGGGACGCTTCACGGCTGGATTGTGCCGCGTATCGGTGATTTTCGCGTGCAGCTGCAACAGCAAGCCGGGCGCGCGTTGGGGGTACCTGTGCGCATCGGCACTTTGAGCGCGCGCAGCGATGGCCTGATTCCAGCCATCGAGCTGGGCGACGTGGCGCTGCTGGACGCGCAAGGCCACACCGCGCTGCTGTTGCCACGGGTGGTGGTGGCCTTGTCGCCGCGCTCGCTGTGGCGGCTGGGCTTTGAGCAGTTGTATATCGAGCGCCCCGAGCTGGACATTCGCCGCACCGCAGAGGGGCGCATTTTTATTGCTGGACTGCTGTTTTCTGACAGCAACTCGGGCGACACCAGCGCGGCCGACTGGCTGCTGTCACAAACCGAAGTGGTGGTGCGCGGCGGCACGCTGCGCTGGAGCGACGAATTGCGCGGCGCGGCGCCACTGGCGCTGGGCGAGGTCGATATTTTGCTGCGCAACCGCAACTGGCGCCACAGCCTGCGCGTGGACGCCACACCAGCGCCAGCGTGGGGCGAGCGCTTTACGCTGATGGGGCGCTTGCGCCAGCCGCTGCTGTCGCCGCGCAGTGGCGATTGGCAGCAGTGGAGCGGGCAGTTGTTTGCCGACTTTCCCCGTGTCGATGCCGCGCAGCTGCGCCACTACCTGGACCCGGCTATCGACATCAGCATCGCGCAAGGCCATGGCGCGGTGCGCGCTTGGGCCGATGTGGAGCGTGGCCAAGTGGTGGGCGCCAGCGCCGACCTGGCACTGGCCGAGGTGCGCGCCACCCTGGGCCAGCGCCTGCCAGCGCTGGTCATGGCGCAGGTGCAAGGGCGCTTGAGCGGGCGCCGGCTGGCCGGCGGATTTGAGGCATCGACCCACGGACTGCAATTTGTCACTGGCGACGGCCTGCGCTGGCCCGGCGGCAATCTGCGCTTGCAACACACCAATGGCGGCGGACGCGCCGGCCAAGAGCGCAGCGAGCTGTCCGCCGACCGCCTTGACCTAGCCGCACTGGCCGCCATTGCCACGCGCCTGCCGCTGGGCGAGGCCGCCCACCGCGCCCTGCGCACCTACGCGCCCCAAGGCCAGGTCGAGGCGCTGCAAGCGACATGGCAAGGGCCGTTTGATGCGCAAGGGCGCTACGACATCACAGCGCGCGTCAAAGGACTGTCCGTGGCCGATACGCCCAGCGCCGCCAGCGCCGGCGTTGTCGGACTGCGCGGCGCGGCGGTCGATATCGAGATGACGCAAGCCGGCGGCAAAGCCACGTTGCGCGTCGCCCATGGCGCGCTGCTGCTGCCGGGAATTTTTGAAGACCCGGTGCTGGCGCTGGACCAGCTCGACACCCAAGTGCAGTGGAAGATAGGCGCCAGCGACGCGCCAGGCGGCCCCGACATCAGCGTGCAAGTGGCTCCAACCCACTTTGCCAACGCCGACGCCCAAGGCCAATTGCGCGCCACTTGGCGCACCAGCGACGCGGCCACGTCCAGCAGCGGCGGGCGTTTTCCGGGCGTGCTCGATTTGAGTGGCACCCTGAGCCGCGCCAACGGCACGCGCGTACACCGCTATTTGCCGCTGGTGATTCCCGCCCAGGCGCGCCACTACGTGCGCGACGGCGTGCTGGCCGGCAGCGCCAGCACGGTGACGTTTCGCGTCAAAGGCGACTTAAACGATATGCCGTTTGACGACCCAAAGCTGGGCGAATTTCGCATCGCTGCGCAGGTGCAAAACGCCACCTACGCCTTTGTGCCGCCCAGCGTGCAGCCCGCCGGCGAATTGCCTTGGCCGGTGCTAACGCGCCTAAGCGGCGAGCTGGTGTTTGAGCGCTCGGCCATGCAAGTGATTGGCGCCAGCGGCCTGTTTACTGGCGCGCGCAACATCCACATCAGCAAAGCGCAAACACAGATTGCCGACCTGAGCCAGCCGGTAGTCGTGGTCAGTGCCCAAGCGCGGGGGCCACTGCCGGAGTTTTTAGACCTCGTCAAAAGCTCGCCCATCGACGCCCTGATCCTGCACGCGCTGGCGCAGGCCAGCGCCAGCGGCAGCGCCGATTTGCAATTGGACTTGCACCTGCCGATTGACGACCTGCGCCGCTCCACGGTGCGCGGCAGCGTCACGCTGGCACAAAACGATGTACGCATGACGCCCGACACGCCGGCGCTGACGCGCGCACGCGGCGTGGTGCAGTTCACCGACAGCGGCTTTAGCTTGCACAACGTCCAAGCCCAAACGCTGGGCGGCGAAACCCGGCTCGAAGGCGGCCTGCAAGTGCTGGCCGCCAACGCCGCGCCCAGCGCCAGCGCCCTGCAACTGCGCGCCCAAGGCACGGCCTCGGCCCAAGGCCTGCGCCAAGCCAAAGAATTGGGCTTTTTGGCGCAACTGGCGCAGCACGCCAGCGGCAGCACGCCCTACACACTGGCACTGACCATGCGCCGGGGCGTGCCAGAAATGGTAGTCAACACCAGCCTGCAAGGGCTGGCCGTCAGCCTACCGGCGCCACTGGGCAAAAGCGCTGACAGCGCCCTGCCAATGCTCTACAGCACCACGCTGACACCCGAATCTTTGGTGCCAAGCACGAACGCCGATACCAGCGCCCCGCTGCACGAAGACATCACGCTCGACGCCGGCACGCTGGGCAGCGTGCGCTATGTGCGCGACATCAGCAGCGCCGCCGCCGCGCGCGTACTGCGCGGTGCCATCGCCATTGGCTTGGCCGCAGGCGAAGAAGCGCCCCTGCCCGAGAGCGGCGTCATCGCCAACCTGAATGCCGCGCACATCGATGTCGATGCGTGGAAAGCGGCGCTGCTGCCCCCGCCCAGCCCAAGCCACAACGGCCCCCAAAACGACGACGCCAGCGCGCACTACCTGCCCAGCGTGCTGGCGCTGCGCACCGACGCGCTCACCGTGCAAGGGCGCACGCTGCACGACGTGGTGGCAGGCGGCACACACGACGGCGCGGTCTGGCGCGCTAACCTTGATGCACGCGAATTGAACGGCTACGTCGAATACCACCAAGCCGGCGCAGCGCGCGCGCCCAACGGACGCGTCTTTGCCCGCCTGTCACGCCTTGCCGTGCCGCCCAGTGCCGATAGCGCCGATAGCGCCGCCGTCGAAGCCCTGCTCAACGAGCAACCCGGCTCCTTGCCAGCGCTGGACATTGCGGTGAGCGACTTTCATTTGCGCGGGCGGGCGCTGGGGCGCTTAGAAATCATCGCCACCAACCACGGCAGCGAAGGCGCGCAGCGCGCTTGGCACCTGCAAACCTTCAACCTGAGCACGCCCGAAGCCGCCCTGAGCGCCAACGGCAACTGGGCCTTGCTGGGCACGGCGCGCAGCAGCGACGCAGCGCAGCGGCGCACGCTGCTCAATTTTCAGCTCGACATTGGCGACTCGGGCGCGCTGCTAGAGCGCTTTGGCATGGCCGACGTGATTCGCAAAGGCAAGGGCACCATGCGCGGCCAAGTCGCTTGGCGCGGCGCGCCGCTCAACCCCGACTACAGCTCCATGACCGGGCAAATCAAGCTCAACTTTGAAGCCGGCCAGTTTTTGAAGGCCGACCCCGGGCTGGCCAAACTGCTCAGTGTGCTGAGTTTGCAGTCGCTGCCACGGCGGCTGTCGCTGGATTTTCGCGACGTCTTTAGCCAAGGCTTTGCCTTTGACTTTGTGCGCGGCGACGTCACCCTGAGCGAAGGCATAGCCAGCACCAACAACCTGCAAATGAAGGGCGTCAACGCCGCCGTGCTGATGGAAGGCAGCGCCAACGTGGCGCATGAAACGCAAAACCTACACGTCGTCGTGGTGCCCGAAATCAACGCCATGAGCGCCTCGCTGGTGGCCACCGCCATCAACCCGGTGGTTGGACTGGGCAGCTTTTTGGCGCAAATGTTTTTGCGCGGCCCGCTGATGCAGGCTGCGACGCAAGAATTCAGCATCGACGGCACCTGGGCCGAGCCGCGCGTCGAGCGCATCGCCCGCAGCAAAAAAGGCATCCCCGCCGCCCCCGCACCGGCTACCACCACCAATACAACCACACCCCCCGAAGGAGCCACCGAATGAAAGTTGCCGCCCTGCAAATGGTCTCGTCGCCGCACGTGGCCGACAACTTAGCGCAAGCGCGCACGCTGCTAGAGCAAGCCGCCCAACTGGGCGCCGAGCTGGCGGTGCTGCCCGAATATTTCTCCACCATGGGAATGCGCGACAGCGACAAACTGGCGCTGGCCGAAGCCTTTGGCCACGGCGCAGCGCAAGACTTTTTGGCCCGCAGCGCCCGCGAGCTGGGGCTGTGGATTGTTGGCGGCACGCTGCCCCTGGGCTGCACCGAGAGCGGCGACGCAGAGCGCGTGCGCAACAGCAGTTTGGTGTATTCGCCGGCGGGCGAGTGCGTAGCGCGCTACGACAAAATCCATTTGTTTCGCTTTGACAATGGCCGCGAGCATTACGACGAAGGCAACACCATCGAAGCGGGCGCAGCGCCGGTGCAGTTTGACCTGAGCGATAGCAGCGGCCACACGTGGCGCGTTGGCCTGAGCGTCTGCTACGACCTGCGCTTTCCTGAGCTGTACCGCCAACACGCCAGCGCCGGCGCCGACTTGCTGCTGGTGCCCAGCGCCTTCACCTACACCACCGGCCAAGCCCACTGGGAGCTGCTGCTGCGCGCCCGCGCGGTCGAAAACCAAGCCTACGTGCTGGCCGCAGCCCAAGGCGGCGTACACGCCAATGGCCGCCACACCTGGGGCCACAGCCTAGTCGCTGACCCGTGGGGTGACGTGCTGGCCGTGCAAGCCCAAGGCGCCGGCGTGGTGGTCAGCGAATTACAGGCCAAGCGCATCCAACAAGTGCGCACGCAACTGCCGGCGCTGCAGCACCGGGTACTGTAAAACGGCCCTAGCCCTTATGCAGCCAGCGCTTGCAGCTATCAAAATAAAAGCGACTAGCTGCTGCGCTGGCCGGCAAAGTAGGCTTGGCTCAGTTGCACCACCACCGGCGACAGCAGCAACAGCGCGATCAGGTTGGGCACCGCCATAAAAGCGTTCAAGGTGTCGGCCACCAGCCAGACAAAGTCCAACTGCGTGACCGCGCCCAGCAGCACAAACAGCGTCCACACGATGCGGTAGGGCGTCTCTGCCGCGCTGCCGAGCACATATTCCCAGCACTTTTCGCCGTAATAAGACCAGCCCAAGATGGTGGTGAAGGCAAACACCGCCAGCGGAATGGCCAGCAGATATTCGCCCACGCCGGGAAAGGCCGTGGCAAACGCGCTGGAGCTGAGCGCTGCGCCTTGGAGGCCGCTGTCCCACGCGCCGGTGACGATCAGCACCAAGCCGGTCATGGTGCAGACGACGATGGTGTCGATAAAAGTGCCCATCATGCCGATCAGGCCCGACTCGACCGAGCTCTTGGTTTGCCCGGCCGCCTGCGCAATGCCCGCCGTGCCCAAGCCCGCTTCGTTGGAGAAAATGCCGCGCGCCACGCCGTAGCGCATGGCCATCATGACGGCCGCTCCGGCAAAGCCGCCACCCGCCGCCACCGGGTTAAAAGCGCTGTGAAAAATCAGCGCCAGCGCCGCCGGAATGTCCGCCGCATACAGCCCCAGCACCACCAGCGAGATGGCAATGTAGACCACGCACATGAACGGCACCAGCTTCTCGGCCACCGCGCCAATGCGCTTGATGCCGCCCAGCAGCACAAAGCCGGTCAACACCATCATGGCCACGCCCGAGGCCCACGGGTCGATGCCAAAGTTGACCTGCAACACCTGCGCCACGCTGTTGGACTGCACCATGTTGCCAATGCCAAAACCGGCCAAGCCGCCAAACAGCGCAAACGCCGTGGCCAGCCAGCGCCAGCGCCGGCCCAGCGCGTTTTTGATGGCGTACATCGGGCCGCCAACGTATTCGCCGCGGTCGTCCTTTTCGCGGTAATGCACGGCCAGCAGCACCTCGGCGTATTTGGTGGCCATGCCCACCAGCGCCGTCATCCACATCCAAAACAGCGCGCCCGGCCCGCCCAGCGCAATGGCGGTGGCCACGCCGGCAATGTTGCCGGTGCCCACCGTGGCGGCCAGCGCGGTCATCAAGGCGGCGTAGGGCGAAATTTCGCCGGGCGCGTCGGCGGCGGGCTGGCGGCCGCGCCACAGCATTTTGAAGCCGGCACCGATGTGCAAAATCGGCATAAATTTCAGCCGCAACTGCAAAAACAAACCGGTGCCCAAAATGGCAATCAGCATCGGCGGACCCCACACGATGTCGTTGATGGCGGTGACTAAAGAAGTTAAAGCTTCCATGCGTGTGTCTCGTTGAGAGGGAGTCGGCGTACTATGCCCGATAGATGCCACTCAAATTTGATAGCTACTAGCGCACGTGCTTAAAGGCTTTCAATATCAAAACAGCTTGAAACCCTTATTTAACCAGCGCTAGCAGCTATCATTTTAAAAACGCCAGCGACAAAAAAAGCGCGCCGTCTGCAAGACTGCAGGCGGCGCGCTCCGTGAGCTGAAGCTCAAAAAAGCTTAACGCTGCTGCTCGCCGACAAAAATCTCGACGCGGCGGTTTTGCGCGCGCCCCGCTGGGGTGGCGTTGGAGGCGATGGGCTGGTAGGAGCCTTGGCCGTCGACCTGAATGCGCTGGCCGCTGACACCGCGCATCGTCAGGTAGTTGCGCGTGCTGACGGCGCGCTCCACCGACAGCGGGTTGTTGACGGCGTCGCTGCCGGTGTTGTCGGTGTGGCCAACGATGCGCACGGCGGTGTTTTGGTTGTCGCGCAGGCTAGAAGCAAAGCGGTCGAGGATGGGCGCAAAGTTGCCCTTGACGTCCGAGCGGCCGGTGTCAAACGAGATGTCGCTCGGAATGTCCAGCTTGAGCTGGTTGTCCGCCGTTTGCGAGACGTTGATGCCGGTGCCTTGGGTGGCCTGCTCCATCTCGCGCTTTTGCTTTTCCATGTTTTGCGACCAGATGTAGGTGCCAATGCCACCCACCGCTGCGCCCAGCACGGCGCCGGTGCCGGTACTGCCGCCCGTGGCCGTACCAATCACTGCGCCGGCCAGTGCGCCAATGCCAGCGCCAGTGGCAGTGCGCCGCTGGGTGTCGTTCATGTTGGCGCAGCCGCTGATAAACAAGGCGGTGGCAGCAACGCCAAGAATCATTTTTGTACGCATATGAATACTCCTGTGGAAAGTGGTGTGTGTGTGTGCAAGCCTGTAGACGGCTGACCCAGCGACAGTAACAAAAAATGTAATTCGCTGCCGCCGCCGCCGCTGTAGGACAGAGGCGCAACTGCCCCGGCGCTTCAAGCAAAATCGGCGCCATGACATTTGCCCTCCTGCGCCACGCCCTCACCGCCCTGATTGTTGCAGCGCTGGCCGCTTGCTCGACACCGCCGCCGCCGCCACCGCCCTCAGTGCCGCTGTTTCCCAGCGCGCCGCTGCCGCCCACGCCGGTGCCCGACGCGGGGCGGATACCGCCGGTCAGCGGCCAAGCCGTCAGCCGCTGGGTACCGGTGCGCTGGGACGAGCTGCCGGGCTTTTCTGCCGATGCGCTGCATGAGGCCTGGAATGCCTGGGTGCGCAGCTGCGAGCGCCCGCCCGCCGCCTTTGCCCGGCTGTGCCCCGAGGTGCGCCGCCTGAGCATTGGCAGCGCTGGCGAGCAGCGCGCTTGGATGCTAGAGCGCTTGCAGCCCTACCGGGTAGAGGCGCCCGGCGGCAACCCCGATGGTCTGCTGACTGGCTATTACGAGCCACAACTCAACGCCGCGCGCCTGCCCGGCAATGGTTACAACGTGCCGCTGTACCGCCTGCCAGCGGGCATGACAGCGCGCCAGCCATGGTTCTCGCGCCAAGAAATTGAGACCTTGCCGCAAGCCCAAGCCGCCTTGCAAGGCCGCGCCATTGCGTGGCTGGCCGATCCGGTCGATGCCATGGTGCTGCACATCCAAGGCTCGGGCCGCCTGCGCATTGCCGAGCCCGACGGCAGCGTGCGCTTGGTGCGCGTGGCCTTTGCCGGCACCAACGAGCACCCGTACAAAAGCATTGGCCGCTGGTTGCTGGATCAAAACTTGGTGCGCGACGCCACCTGGCCGGGCATCAGCGCCTGGATTGCCAGCAACCCCGAGCGTGTCAACGAGCTGCTGTGGAGCAATCCGCGCTACGTCTTTTTCCGCGAGGAGCCTCTGCAAGGGCTGGACGCGCAATTTGGCCCCAAAGGCGCGCAAGGCGTGGCGCTGACACCGGGGCGCTCGATTGCGGTAGATCGCCAAAGCATTCCGTATGGCACGCCGGTGTGGCTGGCCTCCAGCGGCCCCGCCGGGCAGTTGCAACGCTTGGTGCTGGCGCAAGACACCGGCAGCGCCATCATTGGCGCAGTGCGCGCCGACTACTTCACCGGCTGGGGCCAAGAAGCTGGCGACGTGGCCGGACGACTCAAACAAGGGCTGCGCCTGTGGGCGCTGTGGCCGCGTTAATGAAAACAAGAAAGCGCCCTGCCGCACTGGATTAAAAAAGCCGCACCGTGGCTAGACCGGCCCCAAATTGCGCAGCAAGCGCGTATCGGTCTGCAATGACTGCGGCGCGCCGATGCGGATGTGCGCAAAGTCGCGGTGGCGCGGGTTGAGCAGGTAGTTGCGC
>JAGNSH010000012.1:21528-23618 GCA_017988165.1 Giesbergeria sp.
TGCGCCCAAGTCCTGCAACACATCGCGGGCGCCAAGGGTGCGCCAGTCGCCGGGCAGCTGCTGTGCCTCGATGCGGGTTTGGGCCATCTCGGCAGGTATTTCTGCGGCCATCAGCACATAGTGCGCCCGCAGCGGGTCGTCTTGGACCATCAATTCCAACAAAGCCAGCGACTGCGACTCGGCGGTATAGACCACCTCCCAGCCTTTGGGATTCCAGCGCCCGCCGTACAAGCGCGCGCCTTCACCGCTGAAAGCGCTGGCAGCAAAGCGCTGCGTCGTAATACGCCAAACCGTCGGCATCAGGCAAAGACGCCGTGTTCAATGCGGCCCAAGGTATCGAGCACGCTGTCGGCACCGATATCGGTGTCTAGCAGCGACATGGGCGTGACGCCGCCCAGCGCGGCATTGGGGCTTTGCAGCCACGCCAGCGCTGCGGGCGCGTCGTCAAACACGGTTTCGGCGCGCTCGACGGTGCGCGCAAAACGCACCAGCTTGGCCGATTCTTCGGGCGAGAGCGCCCCCTCGCGCTTGCGCCGGGCCATCGTGCGTTCGGGAATCGCCAAGGCGTTGGCCAACTCGGCCTGCGTGATGCGCGTCAGGCGCAGCAGCGCATCGACCGAGGCCGCCGGCAAGCCTTGGCGCACCAAAGGAATCCAGTCCATCAGCACGCGCGGGCGCACGCGCAGCACCGCCTCGCCGCCCAGCAAGCTGATAGCGGACATCAACGAAGGATTCAAACTGGCAATGGTCATGTCGTACCTTTTTCGGGCAATAAGCCAAATTGGTCTCAATGTAATCAAAAACGGCGCAGCGCCGCAGAATAAGGGCTAGTGCATAAGATTTAATGCCAAATCAGCCTCTAGCCCAATAGATACGTGCGGTGGCAGCTATCAAAAAAGGTGCGCCAGCGGCAGCGCGCCGCTGGCCTTGACCTCGCCGAGCGAGAAGCTGGTGTGCATGTCTTTGACGTTGGGCAGGTTCAAGAGCACCTCGCGGGCGAATTGGGAAAAGCTCTCTAAATCGCGCGCCACCACTTGCAGCTCAAAGGTGCCGGTGCCGCTGATGTAGTGGCACGACACCACCTCGGGGATTTGGCGGATGGCGTCTTCCATGGCGCGGGTCAGGTTGCCGGTGCTGCGGTCGGCGTCGAGGCGCACAAAGGCCAGCACGCCGAGGCCGATTTTGTGGCGGTCGATTTCGGCGCGGTAGCCACGGATGAAGCCGGCCTGCTCTAGCGCGCGCACGCGGCGCCAGCAAGGCGCGGCCGACAGGCCCACGCGCTGGGCCAACTCGGCGTTGGTCAGGCGGGCGTCCTGCTGCAGCTGGGTGAGGATGGCAATGTCAAATTTGTCCAAACTGTTCATAGTTTGGCCATTTTAAGCAAGCATCTTCCAAAAACAAGGGTAAACGCGGCACGAAAACGCAAGCACTTGTCGCGCCAAGCTGCCTAAACTTCTGGCCTAACCTGCGCATTCGACCCTCGGTCCACAAGACCCATCGGCACTGCGCCTCCCCAGGAGACACCACCATGAACGCCCCTTTGCCCGAGTCCGTGCGCACGGCCCTCGAAACCGTCTCGCTGGACGATAAATATTGCCTGCAACACGGCCGCGCTTTTATGAGCGGCGTGCAAGCGCTGGTGCGCCTGCCGCTGCTACAACGCCAGCGCGACGCTGCGGCGGGCCTGAGCACCGCTGGCTTTATCAGCGGCTACCGTGGCAGCCCGCTGGGCACTTATGACCAAGCGCTGTGGGCGGCGCAAAAGCATTTGGCGGCCAACCACATCGTGTTCCAGCCCGGTGTGAACGAGGAGCTGGGCGCCACCGCCGTCTGGGGCACGCAGCAGCTGGACTTGTACCCACAAAGCAAGCAATACGACGGCGTGTTTGGCATTTGGTACGGCAAGGGGCCGGGCGTGGACCGCTGCTCGGACGTGTTCAAGCACGCCAACATGGCCGGCACGGCGCAGCACGGCGGCGTGATTGCCATTGCCGGCGACGACCACATCAGCAAAAGCAGCACGGCGGCGCACCAAAGCGACCACATCTTTAAGGCCTGTGGCACGCCGGTGTTTTTTCCCAGCTGTGTGC
>JAGNSH010000013.1 GCA_017988165.1 Giesbergeria sp.
GCCGCGCCAACTCCGACGCACCCGCAAAAGTGCCCACCGCCAATTGGTGCGCCTGCGCGGCGGGCAGCCCCATGTCCACGCCGGCCTGCGCCATCGCTTCTAAGAAATAAAACACATACGCCGGGCCGGACCCCGACAGCGCGGTCACGGCGTCTAGCTGCACCTCGTCCTCGACCCACAGCAGCTGGCCGGTGGGCGCCAGCACCTGTTCGACCTGCTGGCGCTGGGCGGTGCTGATGCCGGGGCGGGCGTACAGCGCCGTCATGCCTTGGCCAATCAGCGCCGGGGTGTTGGGCATGGCGCGCACGATGCGCTCGCTGCCCAGCCACTGCGCCAAGCTGGCGCTACGGATACCGGCGGCGACGCTCAGGTGGACGGCGCTGGGCGTGAACGGGCGCACTTGCGCGGCGGCGTCTTTGAAGGTTTGCGGCTTGACCGCCCAGACCACCAAGCCAGCGCGGGCCAACTGCGCGCCGGGCAGCGCTTGGGCCGTAATGCCGTATTGGTTGTGCAGCGCGGCGCGCGCGTCCTGCCACGGCTCGATCACTTCAATCTGGTCAGGCGCCATGCCTTGGCGAATCAGCCCGCCAATGATGGCGCTGGCCATGTTGCCCCCGCCAATGAAGGCGATGGTGCTCGGGGCGGTGGAGGCGGCGGCAGTGGCGGCGGCGGTAGAGAGTGCAGACATGGCAATAGCAGAGCAAAAAGACAGAAGCTGGCTATGGTAGCGAGCCGCTTGGCGCCTTGAATGGACAGTTTATAGGTCAAAACGGCCTCTAGCCCAATGTTTGCAAGCGCTTGTAGCTACTATTTTTATAGTATTGAGGCGTATCAGGCGCGTCAGGCGCCCGGGCACAATCGCTCGATGGGGTCTTTTTCGATGGCCCTATGGCCCTATGAACGCTATGACTGCCATGACCACCACGCCTCCTATTGTTTTGCCCTTGCCCACCCGCCGCGCTGATTTGCTGGCGCGGCTGGCGCAGCCTGTGGCCTACGACATGGTGGTGGTCGGCGGCGGCGCTACCGGGCTGGGTGTGGCGCTGGATGCTGCGGCGCGCGGTTTCAGCGTGGCGCTGATCGAGTCGCACGACTTTGCCAAGGGCACCTCGTCGCGCTCGACCAAGCTGGTCCACGGCGGCGTGCGCTATCTGGCGCAAGGCCATCTGACGCTGGTGCAAGAGGCACTGCACGAGCGGCGCACGCTGCTGCGCAATGCGCCGCATTTGGCGCAGCCGCTGGCGTTTGTCGTGCCGTCCTACCACTATTGGGAAGCGCCTTTTTACGGCCTTGGCCTGAAGATGTACGACGCGCTGGCGGGCCAAGCCGGTGTGGGCAGCACCGAATTTTTAAGCCGCGAACACACCTTGCACTGCCTGCCAACGGCGCGCGCCCAAGGGCTCAAGGGCGGCGTCAAGTATTGGGATGGTCAGTTTGACGATGCCCGCATGGCGCTGGCGCTGGCGCGCACGGCGGCGCAGCGCGGCGCCTTGCTGCTCAACTATTGCCAAGCCAAAGAGCTGCTGTACGACCAAGGCCGCGTGGCCGGCTTGGTTTGCCAAGATACCGAAACCGGTCAGCACACCACGCTGCGCACGCGCTGCGTGGTCAACGCCACTGGCGTCTGGGTCGATGCCTTGCGCCAGCAAGACGGCGCGGCGACGCAGCGCCCAGTTAAGCCGCTGGTGGCGCCCAGCCAAGGCGTACACATCGTCGTCGATCGCAAATTTTTGCCGTCGCAGCACGCGCTGATGGTGCCCAAGACCGCCGATGGCCGGGTGCTGTTTGCCGTGCCGTGGCTGGGTAAAGTCATTTTGGGCACCACTGACAGCCCGCGTCCCAGCGTCGAGTACGAGCCCCGGGCGCTGCACAGCGAGCTGGCCTTTATCTTGGGTGAGTCGGCGCGCTACCTGCGCCGCGCGCCGACGGCGGCGGACATTCGCAGCCTCTGGGTTGGCCTGCGCCCGCTGGTCAAGCCGCAGGGCGACAGCGGCCAGCAGACCCAAAACCTGAGCCGCGAGCACACCGTACTGGCCAGCCCCAGTGGCCTGGTCACGGTGACCGGGGGCAAATGGACGACATATCGCCTCATGGCCGAGGATGTGTTGCAAAAATGCTTCACCAGCGGCGTGCTGGCGCCCCGGGTGGGCGGCATCACCGTGGATCTGCCCTTGGTCGGCGCGCCTGCCGGGCCACTGGCGCTAGCGCAGCGCCTGTGCGATGCGCAGGGCTGGCACTCCTACGGCAGCGAGGCCGACGCCGTGCGCAGTCTGCCGGGCGCAGACATTGATTTGGGCGGCGGCTTGACCGAGGCCATGGTGCGTTTTGCCGCGCGCTACGAGTACGCGCGCACGGTGGAAGACGTGCTGGCGCGGCGCTGGCGCACGCTGTTTTTGGACGCACGGCTGGCGGCCACGCTGGCGCCGGCAGTGGCGGCGCTGTTGCAGCAAGAAACCGGCAGCGACCCGCAGTTGGCGGCTTTTGTCGCTTTGGCGGCACAGTATTTGCAGCTTCCGACCCGGTAATGGCTGAAAAATACTTGACGCAGCTAGGGCGTTTTGGCAAAATAGCCGGCTTCGCTCGTAAAAAGGCGAAGTCTCTGCCCAGCAGGAAGCGATGCAAATGGTTTGCAACGTGGACGACGGGCCCAAGACTGATTGGCTGATTGGCAGCCCTTGAGAAGTTCTCTGGGGCCGTTTGTCATCTGGTGCAAGTTGGGAATAAAGAAATGATCCAGACAGAAACTCGGTTAGACGTTGCCGACAATACCGGCGCGAAGTCCGTCCTGTGCATCAAGGTGCTGGGTGGCTCGCGTCGTCGTTACGCCAGCGTGGGTGACATCATCAAGGTGAGCATCAAAGAAGCCGCACCGCGTGGCCGCGTCAAAAAAGGCGAGGTTTACAGCGCTGTGGTGGTGCGTACTGCCAAAGGCATTCGCCGTGGCGATGGTTCGCTCATCAAATTCGATGGCAATGCTGCGGTGTTGCTCAATGCAAAGCTGGAGCCCATTGGCACCCGTATCTTTGGACCGGTGACGCGCGAGCTGCGCACCGAAAAGTTCATGAAGATCGTGTCCTTGGCTCCTGAAGTTCTCTAAGGACAGCGCGATGAACAAGATTCGCAAGGGCGACGAAATTATCGTCCTCACAGGGCGCGACAAAGGCAAGCGTGGCGTAGTTGCGCTGCGTAAAGATGACTCCCACTTGGTGGTTGAGGGCATCAACTTGGTCAAAAAGCACGTCAAGCCAAACCCCATGAAGGGCACAACTGGCGGCATCGTGGAAAAGGCTATGCCTATTCACCAGTCCAACGTGGCAATTTTCAATGCTGCTACTGGCAAGGGTGACCGCGTCGGTATCAAGCTGCAGGCTGATGGCAAACACACCCGTGTGTTCAAGTCCAACGGCGCTGAAGTCAAGACGGCCTAAGGGGTAAAAAATGGCACGACTCCAAAAACACTACCGCGAAAAAGTTGCCCCTGCTCTGATGGAGCAGTTTGGCTACACCTCGCCGATGCAGGTTCCTCGCCTGACCAAAATCACACTCAATATGGGTGTGAGCGAAGCCGTTGCTGACAAGAAAGTCATGGACAACGCTGTCGCCGACCTGACCAAAATCGCTGGCCAAAAGCCGGTGGTGACCCTGGCTAAGAAAGCTATCGCTGGTTTCAAAATCCGCGAAGGCCAAGCCATTGGTTGCATGGTCACGCTGCGCGGCGTGCAAATGTACGAATTCCTCGACCGTTTCGTCACCGTGGCTCTGCCCCGTGTGCGTGACTTCCGTGGTATTTCGGGCCGTTCGTTTGACGGTCGCGGCAACTACAACGTTGGCGTGAAAGAGCAAATCATCTTCCCTGAAGTTGAGTACGACAAGGTCGACGCCCTGCGCGGTCTCAACATCAGCATCACCACCACGGCCACGTCCGATGAAGAGTGCAAAGCACTGCTCGCCGGCTTCCGTTTTCCGTTCAAGAACTGAGGCAACGTATGGCTAAAGTAGCTCTGATCCAACGTGAACTCAAGCGCAAAAACCTGGTGGCAAAGTACGCAGCAAAGCATACCGAGCTCAAGGCCATTGCCTCCGATATCAAGCGCAGCGACGAAGAGCGTGAAGCAGCCCGTTTGGGTCTGCAAAAGCTCCCGCGCAACGCCAATCCCACGCGCCAGCGCAACCGTTGTGAAATCACCGGTCGTCCCCGCGGTACTTTCCGTCAATTCGGCTTGGCTCGCGCCAAGATCCGCGAACTGGCTTTCGCAGGCGACATCCCCGGTGTCACCAAGGCCAGCTGGTAAGCAGGCAGGAGAGATTAAACATGAGCATGAGTGATCCCATCGCTGACTTGCTGACCCGCATCCGCAATGCCCAAATGGTTTCCAAGGCCACCGTGGCGGTGCCATCTTCCAAAGTGAAGATCGCTATCGTTCAGGTGCTCAAGGACGAGGGTTATGTTGACGGATTCGAAGTCAAGACCGAAGCTGGCAAGTCCCAAATTGAAATCGCCCTGAAGTATTACGCCGGTCGCCCTGTGATCGAGCGTATTGAGCGTGTGAGCCGCCCTGGCCTGCGCGTCTACAAAGGCCGAGACTCCATCCCCCATGTCATGAATGGCTTGGGTGTAGCCATCGTCACCACGCCCAAGGGTGTGATGACCGATCGTAAAGCGCGCGCAACCGGTGTCGGTGGCGAAGTGCTTTGCTATGTGGCTTAAATCGAGACATTGAGGAGTAACTGAAATGTCCCGTATCGCAAAAATGCCAGTCACCATCCCCGCAGGCGTGGATGTGTCGATTGAAGCTGCACACATCAGCGTCAAAGGCGCTGGTGGTTCTTTGTCCATGGCACAAAACGCTTTGGTCAAAGTCACCAATAACGAAGGCAAGCTCTCTTTTGAGCCCGCCAACGACTCCCGTGATGCCAATGCCATGAGCGGCACCATTCGCCAGTTGGTTAACAACATGGTGCAAGGTGTCAGCGCCGGCTTCGAAAAGAAGCTGACCCTCATCGGCGTGGGTTTCAAGGCCCAAGCCAATGGTCCAGTGCTGAACTTGTCTATCGGCTATTCACATCCGGTCAACAAGACCATGCCTGCTGGCATCACCGTGGCTACCCCGACCCCTACTGAAGTAGTGATCAAGGGTGCTAACCGCCAAGTGGTCGGCCAGATCGCTGCTGAGATCCGCGCTATTCGTCCACCCGAGCCCTACAAGGGCAAGGGCATCCGTTATACGGGCGAAAAAGTGGCGATCAAAGAGACCAAGAAGAAATAAGGAGCTGCAATATGTTGACCAAGAAAGAGCAGCGTCTTCGCCGGGCCCGTCAGACCCGCATCCGCATTGCACAGCAAGGCGTGGCGCGTTTGACGGTGAATCGTACGAACCTCCATATTTACGCTACGGTGATTTCCGGCTGCGGCACCAAGGTGATCGCTACTGCGTCCACCGCCGAAGCAGAAATTCGCCAATCGCTGGGTGGTGCAGGCAAGGGTGGCAACGCCGCTGCTGCACAAATCATCGGTAAGCGCATCGCTGAAAAGGCCAAGGCCGCCGGCGTTGAGAAGGTTGCATTTGATCGTGCGGGCTTTGCCTATCACGGCCGCGTCAAGGCTTTGGCCGACGCCGCACGTGAAGCTGGCCTGCAGTTCTAAGCGGAACGGAATAAAAAATGGCTAAATTTCAACCCCGAGTCCAAGACGAAGGTCGCGACGACGGAATGCGCGAGAAGATGATTGCGGTCAACCGCGTCACCAAAGTCGTCAAGGGCGGCCGTATCCTCGGTTTTGCTGCTTTGACCGTCGTTGGTGATGGCGAAGGCCGCGTCGGCATGGGCAAGGGCAAATCCAAAGAAGTGCCTGCTGCTGTGCAAAAGGCCATGGAAGAGGCCCGTCGCAACATGGTCAAGGTGTCGCTGAAAAACGGCACCATCCACCACCAAGTTGCTGGTCACCATGGTGCCGCTTCCGTGGTGATGATGCCCGCCCCCAAGGGTACCGGCATCATCGCTGGCGGCCCTATGCGCGCCGTGTTCGAAGTGATGGGTATGACAGATATCGTGGCCAAGAGCCATGGTTCTTCGAACCCTTACAACATGGTCCGTGCCACGTTTGACGCGCTTACCAACTCCACCACCCCCGGTGCTGTGGCAGCTAAGCGCGGCAAATCGGTCGAAGACCTCTTCGTCTGACAGGAGCCGTGACGATGACTACACAAACTACCGTCAAGGTCCAGCTGGTTCGCAGCCCGATTGGCACGCATTCTTCCCACCGCGCTACCGTGCGCGGCTTGGGACTGCGCAAGCTCAACAGTGTCAGCGAACTGCAGGACAGCCCTGCCGTGCGCGGCATGATTAACAAGATCAGTTATCTGGTCAAAATCCTCTGAGAGGTTGATGATGCAACTCAATACCATCAAGCCCGCAGCCGGAGCAAAGCACGCTAGGCGTCGCGTAGGTCGGGGCATTGGCTCCGGTCTGGGCAAGACGGCTGGTCGTGGCCACAAAGGTCAAAAATCGCGTTCGGGCGGCTACCACAAGGTGGGCTTCGAAGGCGGTCAAATGCCTTTGCAGCGCCGTTTGCCTAAGCGTGGTTTCAAATCGACGACGCTCAAGTTCAACGCTGAAGTCACCCTGACGGCTCTGAGCCAGCTCGGTCTGGCCGAAGTGGATATGCTGGTGCTCAAGCAATCCGGTCTGGTTGGCCAATTGATCCGTGTGGTCAAGGTCATCAAGAGCGGCGAAATCAGCACGGCAGTCAAGCTCAATGGCATCGGCGCTACTGCCGGCGCCAAGGCCGCGATTGAAGCCGCTGGCGGCAGCATCGCCTGAACCCTGTTTGAAGGAAAGCACCAGTGGCAACTAGCGCAGCTCAAATAGCAAAGACCGGCAAGTTCGGCGACTTGCGTCGCCGGCTGGTTTTTCTCTTGATGGCGTTGGTGATTTACCGTGTCGGGGCGCATATCCCCGTTCCCGGCATTGATCCAACGCAGCTTCAGCAGCTGTTCAGTGGCCAGCAGGGCGGCATCCTGAACTTGTTCAATATGTTCTCGGGTGGGGCGCTGTCGCGCTTCACGGTGTTTGCATTGGGAATCATGCCGTACATCTCGGCATCGATCATCATGCAGCTCATGACCTACGCTGTACCAACCTTCGAGCAGATGAAGAAGGAAGGTGAGTCCGGTCGCCGCAAAATTACGCAGTACACGCGTTATGGAACTTTGGCTTTGGCACTGTTTCAGTCGCTCGGCATTGCCGTAGCACTGGAAAGCTCTGCCGGGCTGGTGTTGAACCCAGGTTTTGGCTTTCGCATGACGGCCGTGGTCAGTTTGACCGCAGGTACCATCTTTTTGATGTGGCTGGGCGAGCAAATTACTGAGCGTGGTTTGGGTAACGGCATCTCTATCCTGATTTTTGCAGGTATTGCTGCTGGTTTGCCTAGCTCGATTGGTGGCTTGCTGGAGTTGGTGCGCACCGGTGCTATGAGCATCATCGCTGCCATCTTCATTGTCTTGGTCGTAGCGCTGGTCACCTACTTCGTGGTGTTTGTCGAGCGGGGCCAACGCAAAATTTTGGTCAATTACGCTCGCCGACAGGTTGGCAATAAGGTGTACGGTGGGCAGTCTTCGCACTTGCCTTTGAAGTTGAATATGGCAGGTGTGATTCCTCCCATCTTTGCCTCTTCCATCATTTTGTTGCCAGCTACAGTGGTGAACTGGTTCAGTGCAGGTGAGTCGATGCGCTGGTTGAAAGACATCTCAGGTGCGCTGACTCCTGGTCAGCCCATTTATGTGATGTTCTACGCTGCTGCAATTATTTTCTTTTGCTTCTTCTATACCGCATTGGTGTTCAATAGCAGAGAAACAGCAGACAACCTGAAGAAAAGCGGCGCCTTCATTCCCGGCATTCGTCCTGGTGAGCAGACTGCGCGGTATATCGACAAGATTTTGGTACGTTTGACGCTGGCAGGGGCGGTCTACATCACATTCGTGTGCTTGTTGCCTGAATTCATGATCCTGAAGTACAACGTTCCTTTCTATTTCGGTGGCACCTCGTTGCTGATTATTGTGGTGGTCACTATGGACTTCATGGCCCAAGTGCAAAACTACCTGATGTCGCAGCAATATGAGTCGCTGCTGAAAAAAGCCAACTTCAAGGCGGGTGCTGCGGGTTGAGTTTGGGGTGTTGGCCGACGATCTGCAGGTGAAAACCCATCTGCATGGTTCATGGGACAATGCAGGGTAGTCAATTAACGTCCCCCGAAATTTCGCGGGCATCGGCTCTTTTGGTCAGTGGCCAAAAGATACGATAAGTTTTAGGAGAATAAAATGAGAGTCTCGGCTTCGGTCAAGAAAATCTGCCGTAACTGCAAGATCATTCGCCGCAAAGGTGTTGTGCGTGTGATCTGCACCGACCAGCGCCACAAGCAGCGCCAGGGTTGATTAGAAAAGTATTAGAGGACGCACATGGCACGTATCGCTGGTATCAATATTCCGCCGCACAAACATACTGAGATTGGCCTGACGGCTATCTTCGGTATTGGGCGCACGCGCGCACGCAAGATTTGTGAAGCTTGCGGCATCGACTACTCCAAAAAGATCAAAGATCTGACGGACAGTGACCTCGAAAAAATTCGCGATCACATTGCTCAGTTCACCATCGAAGGTGACCTGCGCCGTGAGACGACGATGAACATCAAGCGTTTGATGGACATCGGTTGCTATCGGGGTTTCCGTCATCGCCGCGGTCTGCCGATGCGTGGTCAGCGCACGCGCACCAACGCTCGCACCCGCAAGGGCCCGCGCAAAGGTGCAGCGCAGCTGAAAAAATAAAGAGATTGAAAGAACCACATGGCTAAGTCTCCTTCCAATAGCGCTTCGCAGCGCGTCCGCAAGAAAGTTCGTAAGAACGTTTCCGACGGTATTGCACACGTACACGCATCGTTTAACAACACGATCATCACTATCACTGACCGCCAAGGCAATGCTTTGGCATGGGCCTCTTCTGGTGGTCAGGGCTTCAAAGGTTCGCGCAAATCCACCCCATTTGCTGCCCAAGTGGCATCCGAAGTGGCTGGCCGCGCTGCTATGGAGCAGGGCATCAAAAACATTGATGTCGAAATCAAGGGCCCCGGCCCTGGCCGCGAATCTTCGGTTCGCGCACTCGGTGCTCTGGGCATCCGCATCACGTCTATCTCTGACGTGACGCCAGTCCCGCACAATGGCTGCCGCCCACAAAAGCGCCGCCGTATTTAATTAAGTGAAGCCCACCGCCGCTTGCGCCCGTGAAAACGCCGCAGGCGGCTCCCGCAATGGTTTGCGGAAGATGACATAGAAGGATATTCAAGTGGCACGTTACCTCGGCCCCAAGGCCAAACTCTCCCGCCGTGAAGGCACCGACCTGTTCCTCAAGAGCGCCCGTCGCTCGATTGCGGACAAGTCAAAGTTTGATTCCAAGCCCGGCCAGCATGGCCGCACCTCTGGCCAGCGCACTTCTGACTACGGTCTGCAACTGCGTGAGAAGCAGAAGGTCAAGCGTATGTACGGCGTGCTGGAGAAGCAATTCCGCCGCTACTTTGAAGCAGCTGATCGCAAGAAGGGCAATACCGGCGCCAACTTGTTGGGTCTGTTGGAGTGCCGCTTGGACAACGTGGTTTATCGCATGGGCTTTGGCTCGACGCGCGCCGAAGCACGTCAGCTGGTCTCCCACAAGGCAATGACCGTGAACGGTCAATCGGTCAACATCCCTTCGTACCTGGTCAAGGCCGGCGACGTGGTGGCTGTGCGCGAAAAATCCAAGACGCAAAACCGTATTGTTGAGGCACTGCAATTGGCCCAGCAAGTCGGCCTGCCCGCTTGGGTGGAGATGGACTTGAGCAAGTCGCAAGGCGTCTTCAAGAAGGTTCCTGACCGCGATGAGTTTGGTGCTGACATCAACGAATCGCTGATCGTTGAGTTGTACTCGCGTTAATAGCCTCAGGCACAGAGCCTAAATTTTCGACAAAACGTTCCTAAACCGCGAGGCATCGCGGTTTAGGCGCTTCACCAGCCTTACCGGTGTAACGAGCTGGGGGTATTGAGAGGAAGTCTGAATGCAAACAAATTTGCTGAAACCCAAGGCTATCAATGTAGAGCAGCTTGGTCATAACCGCGCAAAGGTCTCTTTGGAGCCATTCGAGCGCGGTTACGGCCACACATTAGGCAATGCTATTCGCCGCATCTTGCTCTCATCTATGGTGGGTTACGCAGCGACTGAAGTGACGATTGCAGGCGTTCTGCACGAATACTCTTCGATTGATGGCGTCCAAGAAGATGTGGTCAACATCTTGTTGAACCTCAAAGGCGTTGTGTTCAAACTGCATGGCCGTGGTGAAGTCACGCTCAGCTTGCGTAAAGACGGCGAAGGTGTCGTTACGGCCCGTGATATCCAGACGCCACACGACGTCGAGATTGTCAATCCAGACCATGTAATTGCACACCTGTCTGCCGGCGGCAAGCTGGATATGCAGATCAAGGTAGAAGAAGGCCGTGGCTATGTGCCCGGCAGTATGCGCCGCCATGCCGACGAATCGACCAAGTCGATTGGCCGCATTGTGTTGGACGCTTCTTTTTCTCCAGTTCGCCGTGTCAGCTACACCGTCGAGAGCGCCCGTGTTGAGCAGCGCACCGACTTGGACAAGCTGGTCGTCGAGATTGAAACCAACGGCGCTATTACTGCGGAAGATGCAGTGCGCGCATCGGCCAAAATTTTGGTCGAGCAACTGGCAGTGTTCGCACAGCTGGGCGATGGCGATTTGCCAGATTTTGGTGAGCGTGCTCCGGCGCGTGGCAATTCGACTTTTGATCCGATCTTGCTGCGCCCTGTCGACGAGTTGGAATTGACCGTGCGTTCGGCCAACTGCCTTAAGGCCGAGAACATCTACTACATCGGTGATCTGATTCAGCGCACCGAGAACGAGTTGCTCAAAACGCCGAATTTGGGCCGTAAATCGCTCAATGAAATTAAAGAAGTGCTTGCCTCGCGCGGCCTGACTTTGGGAATGAAGCTTGAAAACTGGCCGCCAGCTGGTTTGGACAAGCGTTAAGCTATAATTTTTGTCCCCTTGAGGGGAAGTGCCTCGGGCAGTACCTGATACGGCTGCACGATTTAACAATATATAAGGAAAAGCACCATGCGCCACGGACACGGCCTCCGCAAACTTAACCGCACCAGCTCGCACCGCCTTGCGATGTTGCAGAACATGATGAATTCGTTGCTGCAGCACGAAGCCATCAAGACCACTTTGCCTAAGGCCAAAGAACTGCGCCGCGTGGTTGAGCCAATGATCACTTTGGCCAAGGTTGACACCGTTGCCAACCGCCGTTTGGCGTTCAACCGCTTGCGTGACCGCGACATGGTGACCAAGCTGTTCAATGTTTTGGGCCCTCGTTTCAATACCCGTCCAGGCGGTTACACCCGCATCTTGAAGATGGGCTTCCGTGTTGGTGACAACGCTCCCATGGCTCTGGTTGAGTTGGTGGATCGCGGCGAAACCACCGCAGAAGAAAATAATTCTGCACAAGCCTAAAAATAGGTTACAATAAACACTTGCCGCGCGATGGAGCAGTCTGGTAGCTCGTTGGGCTCATAACCCAAAGGTCGGAGGTTCAAATCCTCCTCGCGCAACCAATTTAAAAATCCCACCTCTTTAGGTGGGATTTTTTTTGGCCGTTTGATGGCTTGGATTTGCATCCAACATCAGCGTTTTCTGGGTAAATCAGCGGTGGGTGCTGCTATCGTGGTGGACTCTTGCCCTCTCTGCGGCGCCCCTGAGAAAGTCCCACACGTGACCACTGCCACTATTCAGCCGGGCCTGATTGCCCTGCACAGCAACCGCACTGAAGCGCTTGCCGATACTGTTTTTGCTTGGCTGCGCCAGCACCCGCTGGGGCCGTTGGAAGAAGACATCGTCTTGGTGCAAAGCAACGGCGTGGCCGAGTGGTTCAAGATGGCGCTGGCCAGCAACGGCGGGGTGTGCGCAGCGGCGCGGGTCGAATTACCGTCGCGTTTTTTGTGGCGCACCTACCGCCAAGTGTTGGGGCGCAGCAACGTACCAGCGCAGTCTCCCGTCGATAAAACCCCGCTGACCTGGCGTTTGATGCAGCTGTTGCCCGGCCTGTTGGCGGTGCCAGAATTTGCCCCGGTAGCCAGCTTTTTACGTCCCGGTGGAGCGGATCGGTTGCTGCAACTGGCCAGTCGCTTGGCCGATTTGTTTGACCAATACCAAGTCTACCGGCCCGATTGGCTGGTGGCTTGGGCTCAAGGCCGTGACGTATTGGCCGCACCCGGACGGCCTGACTTGGCCGTGCCAGCCGATCAGCAGTGGCAGCCGCTGTTGTGGCGTGCCGTGATGGAGACACTCGATGAGCGCGAGCGCAGCGCCATTCGTCCACTGATTCACCAGCGTGCGCTGGAGGTTTTGTTGGACGACAGTGCCGCGCTGGCCCAGCCGGTCGCTCGGCGCGTGGTGCTGTTTGGCGCTTCGCACGTGCCGCTGCCGGTGCTGCAAACGCTAGCCGCGCTGGCCAGCCACAGCCAAGTGCTGCTGGCGATACCCAACCCGTGCCGTTTCCATTGGGCCGACATCATGGAAGGGCGCGACCTGCTCAGGATGGAGCGCCGCCGCCATCCTCTGCGCGCTGGGCGCAATTTGGCCGATTTGCCATTGGAAGAGATGCACGCCCACGCCCATCCGCTGCTGGCAGCGTGGGGTCGACAGGGGCGCGATTTTGTGCGCCAGCTGGATGAATTTGACGATGTGCAGCAGTCACAACAGCGCTTTGCCCTGCCGCGCGTTGACTTGTTTGATGAAGAAGAAGCACCGGGCGCGCCGCTGCTGCTGCAAGTGCAGCAACATATCCGCGACTTGCGCCCTTTGTCTGAGCACCCCAAGCTGGCTGCCGATGCGCTAGACCGCTCCATCGTGTTTCACCAAGCGCACAGCGCGTTGCGCGAAGTCGAGGTGCTGCACGACCAGCTCTTAGCCTTGCTGGCCGAGCGGTCTGCCGACCAGCCGGTGCAGCCGCGTGATGTGGTAGTGATGGTGCCCGATATCGACACCATGGCACCGGCCATCCGCGCGGTGTTTGGCCAATATGGGCGCCGCGATAAGCGCTTTATTCCGTTTGATATTGCCGACCTGAGCGCCCGTGCCAGCAGCCCGCTGGTCAGTGCGCTGGAGTGGCTGCTGCGCCTGCCGCAGCAGCGCTGCCGACTGAGTGAACTGCGCGACTTGCTCGATGTGCCGGCGGTGGCGGCGCGCTTTGGTGTCGCCCCCGACGCGCTGGGGCGACTGACGCAGTGGATGGCCGGCGCCGGTATCCGCTGGGGCTTGAACGAAACCCAGCGTGCCGGTTTGGGCCTGTCGGCCTGCGGCGCGCAAAACACCAGCGCCTTTGGTCTGCGCCGAATGTTGCTCGGCTACGCCAGCGGCACCACGCCGTTTGCCGATTTGCAGCCGTATGGCGAAGTCGGCGGGCTGGAGGCTGAATTGGCTGGCGCCTTGGCCAGCTTGCTGCACCGCCTTGAGCTGTGGCGCGTGCAGGCCAGTGAGCCCGCTACCCCCGTGCAATGGGCCGAGCGGTGCCGCGCGCTGTTAGCAGATATGGTCGCACCCACCGACGACACTGACCGTGCCACGCTGGCCGCCTTGGACGACGCCCTGACACGCTGGCAAGAAGCCTGCGCGCAGGCGCAGTTTGATGAAGTGGTGCCGTTGGCCGTAGCGCGCAAGGCGTGGCTAGACACGCTGGAAGAGCCCGCTTTGAATCAGCGTTTTCGTGCCGGCGGCGTGACGTTTTGCACGCTGATGCCGATGCGCGCCATTCCATTTGAGGTGGTGTGCCTGCTGGGCATGAACGACGGCGACTACCCGCGCCGCGCGCCGCGCAGCGACTTTGACCTGATGTCCCTGCCCGGCCAAAACCGCCCCGGTGACCGCTCGCGCCAGAGCGACGACCGCCAGCTGATGCTGGAAGCCTTGCTGTCGGCACGGCGCGTGCTGTACATCAGTTGGACTGGGCACAGCGTGCGCGACAACAGCGCGCAGCCGCCGTCGGTGCTGGTGTCGCAACTGCGCGATTATTTGGCCGCTGGCTGGAGCGGCGAGGTGCTGGCACCGCGCACCACCGAGCATCCGCTGCAGCCGTTCAGTCGGCGCTATTTTGAAGGCGCCCCCGGCCTGCAAACCTACGCACGTGAATGGCGCTCGGCGCACGCTGCGCCGGAGTCTGTGGTTGCTGCTGTGACGCCAGCAACTGTGCCGGCATGGACACCCGATGTCAGCGTGCCGCTGACGGTGGAGCAACTGGCGCGGTTTTTGCGCCACCCGGTCAAAACCTTTTTCCGCGAGCGGCTGGGCGTGGTGTTTGATGCGCTGGAAGACGACCCGGACGACGATGAATCTTTTGGCTTGGGCGGGCTGGAGGAATACGGCGTGGTGCAAACCTTGGTGGACGAAGTGCTGGCCGACGTCGCCTGCCGCACTGACCAAAATGCGGCGGCTATCAGCGCCGAACTGCCGGTTTTGCTGGCCACGCGCCTGCACAACCTGCGCCGCGCCGGTCGGTTGCCGCTGGGCGGTTTTGCCGAACGTGCCCAAGCGCAATTGGAAGGCATTTTGTTGCCACTGCTGCACGCTTGGCAGGTTGTGCAGGTGCTGCATCCCCACGCCATGGCGCGGGTGCCGCTGCAATACCCCGACAACCACACACCCCTGCAACTGCAAGACTGGCTTGACCACCTGCGCCAAGGCAGCCACGGCCCAGACGATGCCCCGGTGTGGCTGGAGCTGACATCGTCCAAGCTGCTGCAAGACGCTAAAAAAGGCACGCTGCGCACCGACAAACTGCTGGCGGTTTGGGTGCGCAGTTTGGCCGCTGCTGCCAGCGGTGTCGAGGTGGGCGGCATCTTGGTTGGGCGCGACGCCACGCTGCGCATCACACCGCTGGAGCCTGAGAGCGCGCAAGCCACTTTGGACGATGTGCTGCGTGCTTGGCGCGAAGGCATGGCCGGGCCGCTGCCGCTGGCGCTGCGCACCGGGCTGGCACTGGTGACGGGCAAAGACGCTGCGGCGATGGCTGCTGCCGCTGCCTATGAGGGTAGTTATCAAATTGAGGGTGATGTGACCGAGCCTTGCGTGGGGCGGGTGTACCCCGACTTTGACGCGCTGACTGAAGATGGTCGTTTTGCAGGGCTGGCGCATTCCATTTGCGGGCCGCTGGCCGAATGGGTCACCACCCACGTACAGGCTACACCGCACGGTTTCGCCATCGACAGCAGCGACAGTGTTGAAGGAGCCAGCGCATGACGACGCATTCCACCCCCAGCGTGCAAAGCACCCCCCTGAACCCCATCGATTTTCCGCTGTGGGGCAGTCGGCTGATTGAGGCCAGCGCCGGCACCGGCAAAACTTGGACGATTGCCGCGCTGTACCTGCGCTTGGTGCTGGGCCACGGCGGCGCTAACGCCTTTGCGCAAGCGCTGCGCCCAGCCGACATTTTGGTGATGACCTTTACCCGCGCTGCCACGCGCGAGTTGTCGGACCGCATTCGTGCCCGGTTGATAGAAGCGGCGCAGTGCTTTCGCGGCGAGGCCCACGTGTCGAAAGACGATGATTTTCTGGCCGACTTGTTGGCGGCTTACCCCGACGGCCCCGAGCGGCGCAGCGCTGCGTGGCGCTTGGCGATGGCCGCCGAAGGCATGGACGATGCCGCCGTCCACACCATCGATGCTTGGTGCCAGCGGATGTTGCGCGAGCACGCCTTTGACAGCGGTTGCCTGTTCGACGAGGAACTCAGCGCCGATGAAAACGCCGTCCACACCGAAGCCGCACAAGACTACTGGCGCCAGCAGTGCTATCCGCTGCGGGGCGAAGCGTTGGACGCCGTGTTGCAGGTGTGGCGCAATGTCGATGCCTTGATAGGCGATATGCAAAAACTGGCCGAGCAAACCCTGCCGCAGGGCAGTGGCGCGGGCACGCTGGCCGACTGTGTGCAGCAGCATATGCAGGCGCACCGCAGCGCCATCACTGCCCTGAAAGTCGGCTGGACGGCACGTGCGCAAGCCATGCAAATCTGGCTGGACGGCCAAACCGCGCCCAAAGTGTGTGACTGGGATCGGCGCTCGCTCTCGCCCAAAAACTACACCCGCTGGCTGACGGCGCTGGCGGCATGGGCCCAAAGCACCGACAGCCTGCCGCTCGAATTGACCGATGCAGCGCAACGGCGGCTGACGCCCGATGGCTTATTGGAGGCCCGCAAAGACAGCGCTCCAGCCATCAGCTTGCCAGACGACTTTCAAGCGTTTGCCGACCTTATCGCCGCCCAAAACGCGCTGCCCGACCCAAAAATTGCGCTGCGCTTGCACGCCGCCGCCCACGTACAGGCGCGGCGTCTCGAACTCAAGCAGCACGCCGGCACCTTTGGCTTCAACGATATGTTGCAGCGCCTTGACCAAGCGCTGGCCGGGCCCAGCGGCGAGCGCCTGCGCGCCCGGATGCTGGCCCAGCATCCCGTGGCGCTGATTGACGAATTTCAAGACACCTCGCCGCTGCAATACCGCCTGTTTGAACAGCTCTACCGCACGGCAGACAACGACCCTGCCACCGCGCTGCTGCTGATTGGCGACCCCAAGCAGTCCATCTACGGTTTTCGCGGCGCTGACATTCACAGCTACCTGTCGGCGCGCCGCGCCACTGAGGGCCGCCACTACGTGCTGGACACCAACTACCGCTCGACGCAGGCGCTGGTCGATGCCGTCAACCACAGCTTTTCTCGGGCTGAAGCGCGTGCGGGCAGCGGCGCTTTTTTGTTTCGCCGTGGCGTTCCAGTTGACAACCCGTTGCCGTTTTTAGCGGTTGCTGCCAAGGGGCGGCCCGAGCACTTTCAAACCGCCGACGGCCCCGTGGCCGCGCTGACCTTGACGCACGACTTGGAGCTGCGCAGCAGCGAAGAGCACCGCCGCCTGTTTGCCGCGCTGTGCGCCGAGCGCATCAGCACTTGGCTGAACGACGACCAAGCCGGTTTTGCTGAATCGGGCCAGCCTTTGCAACGTCTGCGCCCCGCCGACATTGCGGTGCTGGTGCGCACCGGCAAAGAAGCCCAAGCCGTGCGCCGAGAACTGCGCCGGCGCGGCGTGGCCTCGGTGTACTTGTCGGACAAAGATTCGGTGTTTGACAGCGGCGAAGCGCACGACCTGCTGCACTGGCTGCACGCCGTGGCCGAGCCGCTGGACGTGCGCCGCGTGCGTGCGGGCTTGGCGACGCGCACGGTGGGCCTGACGCTGGACGAACTGCTGCGCTTGGCCAGTGACGACGACGCGCTGGACGCCCGCAGCGAACAACTGCGCACGCTCCACCACGTCTGGCAAACGCAGGGCGTGCTGACCATGCTGCGCCAAACCCTGCACCAGCTGGACTTGCCCGCGCGCTGGCTGCTGCAAGCCGATGGCGAGCGGCGCCTGACCAACTTTTTGCACTTGGCCGAACTGCTGCAAGTCGCCAGCGCGCAACTCGAAGGCGAGCAGGCGCTGATTCGCTGGCTGGGCCAGCAATTGCAAGGCGAGCGCAGCGGCAGCGACGAGCAAATCGTCCGCTTGGAGAGCGATGCCGACTTGGTCAAAGTCGTCACCGTTCACAAAAGCAAAGGGCTGGAATACCCGGTGGTGTGCCTGCCGTTTGCCAGCAGCTACCGCGTGGTGACGCGCCAGTTCACCTCCTTCTTGAACTTGGCCGACGACGACGGCCAGCGCCATTTGCACCTGACATTGAGCGATGACGCATTGGCGCAGGCCGACTTGGAGCGCCAACGCGAAGACCTGCGCCTGCTGTATGTGGCTCTGACGCGCGCGCGCCATGCGCTGTGGCTGGGCTTTGCCGCGCTGAAAAGCGGCAACAGCCAAGAGTGCAAAACCCACCACAGCGCTGCCGGCTACTGGCTGGGCGGCGCGCAGCCTTACGGGGCTGGCGGCTGGTTAGGCCCACTGCAAGCGCTGGCCGAGGGCCACAGCAACATCGCCCTGCAGGCTGCAGGGCATGGCCTGCCCTACGACGTACCGCGCACCAAGCTAGCCCTGCGTGCCGCACCCGCACCGCTGCACGAGCAGCCGGTTTACAGCGCCGACTTTGAGCGCCGCTGGGGCATTGGCAGCTTCTCGCAACTGGTGCGCGGCGTCGGCCAAAGCGCCGCCAGCCACAGCGCCGCCGCCTTGCAGCGCTCGGGCGACGATGAACGCCCTGTAGACAGCCCGGTCGCGGTTTTGCCGGTGCGGGCCGCTACCAGCGCCAGCGCCAGCGCTGCGGTCTGGCACCTGTTTCAGCGCGGCCCGGTGGTCGGCAATTTTTTACACGACCAACTGGAGTGGCTGGCCGGCGAAGGCTTTGCGTTAGAAGCCGACACCCCCTTGGCCGAGCGTCTGCGCCGCCGTTGCGAGCGCGCCGGCTACAGCGCTGAAGCCGATAGCGTGATTCAGTGGCTGGCCGCCGTGGTCTCCACACCTTTGCCCACCTTGGGCGTGGCGCTGAACGGGTTGCAACACGTCCTGCCAGAGATGGAATTTTGGCTGCCCACCGGCCAGCTACAGGCCAGCCAAGTCGATGCCCTGTGCCATCAGCACCTGCTGCCCGGCCAGCCGCGCGCGCTGCTGCCCGAGCGCACTTTGCACGGTATGTTGATGGGCTTTGCCGATTTGGTGTTTCAGCACGAAGGGCGCTACTGGGTGCTGGACTACAAATCCAACCACCTCGGCGCCGATGGCGCGGCCTACCACTTGGAGGCACTGACCCAAGCCATGGCCGCGCACCGCTACGACGTGCAATCTGCCGTGTACCTGCTGGCGCTGCATCGCCTGCTGCGCCAGCGTTTGGGCGCGGCCTACGACCCAGCGCAGCACTTGGGCGGCGCGCTGTACCTGTTCTTGCGCGGCATCGACGGGCCAGAAAGCGGCGTGTTTACCGTCGCGCCGCCGCTGCAGTTGCTGGACGCCCTCGACCAACTGCTGGCCAGCGAGGAGCACAGCGCATGACCACCGCCACGAAAGATTTGTTGATGTCTCCATCCACTGGCCCTATCGCCGCCCAAGACACCTTGGACACCCTGCGCGCCTGGAGTGAGGCCGGCTGGTTGCGCCGCCTTGACAGCGCGCTGGCCGCCTTTATGGCCGAACTTGACCCACACGCTGCCCCCGTCGTACTGGTCGCTACCGCCCTGCTGGCCCATATGGAAGGGCGCGGCCACAGTTGCCTGCCGTTGGCGCCGCTGCTGGTGCAACCCAGCGCGGTGCTGGGTTGGCCGGCCAAGGCGCTGGTGGAGCTTGATGCGCTGTTGTCCCGCTTGCCGCACAAGCTGGCTGACTGGAATGCAGCGCTGCTGACCAGCCTTGTGGTCGATGGCAATCGGACGGAAGAGGCGGGCGACCAGCCCTTGGTGCTGCGCGGCAGTGCCGCAGCGCCCCGGCTGTACCTGCGCCGCTATTGGGGTTACGAATGCGCCGTAGCGCAGCAGATTTTGGCGCGCACCGCTACGCCGGTGCCAGTCGATGCCAGCAAGGTGCGCCCGTGGTTAGACCGCCTGTTTGATGCGAATGCTGCCGCGCCCGACTGGCAAAAACTGGCCTGTGCGCTGGCCTTGCGCGGGCGTTTTTCGGTCATCACCGGCGGCCCTGGCACCGGCAAAACCTACACCGCCGCGCGCCTGCTGGCGCTGCTGTTCGCGGTCGATGCCCAGCCCGAGCGCCTGCGCATTGCACTGGCTGCGCCCACGGGCAAAGCGGCGGCGCGGCTGAAGCAATCCATCGACACCGCGCTGGCCGAGCTGCGCCAGCGCGTTGGCAGCGACCTTGATTTGGACGCCCTGACCCAGCGCATGGGCGCGGCGCGCACGCTGCACTCGCTGCTGGGCGCGCGCCCGGACACGCGCCAGTTTCGCTACCACGCCGGCCAGCTGCTCGATATTGACGTGCTCATCGTTGACGAAGCCTCAATGGTGCATTTGGAAATGATGGCCGCGCTGCTGGCTGCACTGCCCGCCACCGCGCGCGTGGTGTTGCTGGGCGACAAAGACCAGCTGGCCTCGGTCGAAGCCGGTGCGGTGCTGGGCGACTTGTGCCGCGACGCGCAAGCCGGTCGCTACAGTGCCAGCACCGCTGCTTACGCACTGGCCGCCACGGGTGAGGCCATCCCGGCCCCCTATCTGCAAAGCACTGGCACCGCGCCGCCACTGGCGCAACACACGGTGATGCTGCGCGAAAGCCGGCGCTTCAGCGGCCCGATTGGCGAACTGGCTTTAGCGGTCAACCAGGGCGATGCGCAAGCTGCACAGCAGCGGCTGGCGCAGGACAGCGGCGGCGCGCTGGCCAGCTACGAAGGCGTCAACCCGGTGGCCGCTGTCCGACTGGCGCTGGAAGGGCGCGCGGGCGCTCTCGGTGGCTACAGCGCTTATCTCGACTGCATGCACCAGCCCCCGGCAGCGGGCGATGCGCCGGCGCACACCGCTTGGGTACACCGCGTGCTGCAAGCGTTTGACCAATTTCGCCTGCTGTGCGCGGTGCGCGAAGGCGAATGGGGAGCGAGCGGCCTGAACCAAGCGGTGCAAGCCGCCTTGCAGCGCGACAAACGCTTATCGGTGCGCGGTGAGTGGTACATCGGCCGCCCGGTGATGGTCACGCGCAACGACCCGGCGCTGGGCGTGTTCAACGGCGACATCGGCATCACCTTGCCGGCTGCCGTGGTGCCCGATGGTGCGGACGCCAGCCAACGCCTGCGCGTCTACTTTGCCGACGGCCCGCAACTGCGCTCGGTCGGTGTCGGCCGGCTGGCGCACGTCGAAACCGCCTTCGCCATGACGGTGCATAAAAGCCAAGGCTCAGAGTTTGAACACACCGTGCTGGTGCTGCCCGCCCACGCCGGCCCGGTGCTCAGTCGCGAACTGGTCTACACCGGCATCACCCGCGCCCGCAAGGCGTTTACCTTGGTGGCTGCGCAGCCGGGCTTGCTGGCTACGGCGGTGCAGCAGCGCACCCAGCGCGCCAGCGGTTTGCAGAGTTTGTTGGATGCCTAAATCGGCCGCTCTGCGCTGCACAGCGCTGCACAGGGCAGCTCAAATACTATCAAAACAATAGCTGTTAGCGCACGCAGATAAAGGGCTAGAGGCCTATTTGACTATAAATCGGCCCCTGGCCCGTGTTTTGGCCTTGGTTTTTACGCCGTCGTCTCGTCGCGCTCGGCGCCGTCCAAGTGCTGGGTATCGGCCCAGCCGACCAGCGTTAGGCCGCCCGGCGTCCACAGCAGGCGGTTGATGGCGGTGTTGGTCAGTTGCCAAGTGCGCGGCGCTTGCAGCTCTTGGCCGGTGGCGATGCGGTACAGCACGTCCAGCACACCGCCGTGCGCCACCATCACCACCAAACCGCCGCTGTGCTGCGCCGCCAAGCGCTGCACAGTGGCGTGGATGCGCGCGCGCAGCTCGGTCAGCGACTCGCCGCCCTCGGGGGCAAAGTGCGGGTCGCGCTTGCGCCAGCGCTGGGCTACGTCGGGCTGCTCGGCTTGGACTTCGGCAAAAGTGCGCCCTTCCAGCGCGCCAAAGCTGCGCTCGCGCAAATCGCGCTCGGGCCGCAGCGGCGCGCCGGTGCTGTCGGCCACGGCTTGGGCGGTGGCCATGGCGCGCTGCAAATCGCTGCTGTAGATGGCCGTCACCGGCTCTTGCGCCAGCGCGCGGCCCAGTTGGCGCGCCTGCCAGTGGCCGGTGTCGTTGAGCGCAATGTCCAAATGCCCTTGGATGCGCGTATCGACATTCCAAGCGGTTTCGCCGTGGCGGATGGCAATGATGCGGGTGGCTTGTTGCATAGCGCTGGCCGTCTTGGGCTGATGGTTAACTGATATGAATCACCTGCACCCCGGCCTGGGCCAGTGGCAGGCTGGGGGCGATAAATTCTTCGGCATCAAAGGCTTTATCGCCGTTGTCGTCGGCAATGCCGGTGGCGCGGGCGTTTTTGAAGTCGTACAACGCGCCATCGAGCAAATGGCTGGGCACGACGTTTTGCAGTGCGTTAGACATATTTTCAATGCGCCCCGGAAAACGTTTTTCCCAGTCGCGCAGCATTTCGCCGACTTGCTTGCGCTGCAGGTTCTCTTGGCTGCCGCACAGGTTGCACGGAATGATGGGAAAGTTGCGGTGCTGCGCCCAGCGCGCCGCGTCTTTTTCGGCGACCAACGCCAGCGGGCGAATCACCACGTGCTTGCCATCGTCGCTGACCAGTTTGGGTGGCATGGATTTGAGCTTGCCGCCAAAAAACATATTCAGCAGCAGCGTTTGCAAAATGTCGTCGCGGTGGTGGCCCAGCGCTATTTTTGTGGCGCCCAGCTCGTCGGCGACGCGGTACAAAATCCCCCGGCGCAGGCGGCTGCACAGGCTGCAAGTGGTTTTGCCCTCGGGAATCAGGCGCTTGACGATGCTGTAGGTGTCCTCGTTTTCGATGTGAAACGGCACGCCGGTGCTTTTTAAGTAATCGGGCAGCACGTGCTCAGGAAAGCCGGGCTGCTTTTGGTCGAGGTTGACGGCAATCAGGTCAAAGTGAATCGGCGCGCGCGCTTTGAGTTTCAGCAAGATGTCCAGCAGCGTGTAGCTGTCCTTGCCACCCGACATGCACACCATCACCTTGTCGCCGTCCTCAATCATGTTGTATTGGACGATGGCTTTGCCAGTCTCGCGGCACAGGCGCTTTTCCAACTTGTAGGTTTCGCGCTCGATTTTGAAGTCGGCGGCGGCGCGCGCAGTGGCTGTGGCTGGTGTGCTGTCCTCGCCCGTCCAAGCGCTGGTTTCGATTGTGTTTACGGTATTCACCACTGTCCTGTCTCCATCCGAATAGCGACTTCGCAGTCGTCAAAAATGGCGATTTTGGCAATTTTCACGCGCACACCGCGCACGCCGGGCAGCTGCATCAGGCGCTGGGCGAGTTTGCCAATCAGGCTCTCGAGCAGGTTGACGTGCTCGGCGGTGCATTCGTCGATGATGATTTGGCGCACTTTGCGGTAGTCCAGCACGTGCTCGATGTCGTCGTCGCGCGGTGCCAGCGGCTGCACACCCAGGCTCAGTTCGGCATCGACTTGAATGGGCTGGGGCGCGTTTTTTTCGTGCGCAAGGATGCCCAAGTTGGCGTCAAAGCGCAAACCGGTGAGCGTCAAAATTTGGGTGCCTGCAACGTGGGTCATAAAAATTACATCAAAGAAAAATCGCGCTCAAACCGCATCAGGTGCTGGCCGCCATCGACCAGCAAGGTGGTGCCGGTGATGGAGCGGTTCTCCAGCGCAAAGCGCACCGCGCTGGCCACGTCCTGGGCGGTGGACGAGCGCCCCAGCGGGCTCAGGCGGTGCAGCTGGGCAAATTTGGCCTCGTCCAGCAGGTGGCTGGTCAGCGTCAGGCCGGGGGCTACGCCAACCACGCGCACACGCGGTGCCCGCGCCAGCGCCAGCATGGTGCCAGCAGCTTCCAGCGCGGCTTTGGACAGGGTGTAGCTGACACAGTCGGGGGTTTGGTTCCACAGCTTG
>JAGNSH010000089.1 GCA_017988165.1 Giesbergeria sp.
CCTTTGTGCCCGCGCACCGCACCCACCGCACCAACGACCACAGCGACGCCGGCTGCCCCGGCCGTGCGGTCAACCCCGGTTGGCTGTACCGCATTCCGTTTACGCAGGTGTTCCAGCGTGCTGTGTCTTCGGCCTGCTTGGGCGCCACCGATGCGGCCATCAACAGCTTTCGCGCCCGCTGCGCCAGCTTTGTCGGCAAGCACGGCGCCAAAACGGCAGAAGACGTCAACTCGCAGCTGGTTGTGAGCGAGGCCATGATGATGAGCGACTCCGCCAAGCTGGTGCTGTACCGCAACTTCCAGCGCATCGTCGATTGCGCCAAAAACGGCACGGTGATGGACGTGGAAGAGCGCTTGCTGCAACGCGCCCAAGCCTCGCAAGTGCCCAAAAAATGCGCCGAGGCTATCAACGAAATCATGCGCGCCTGCGCTGCCGGTGGTGTCTACAAAACCAACCCGATTGAGCGCACTTTCCGCGACCTGCACGTGGCGCGTGGCCACATTGCCAACAACAGCGATGCCTATGCGCGTGCGCATGGTGCGGTGATGCTGGGTCTGCCCAACGCCGACGCTTTCGTCTAAACGAGGCTTAACGCATGACAACAGGAGGCGGCGTGCAACAACCACCGTTGAAAAACGAACAACAGCAGTTTGATGTGATCGTCGTTGGGACTGGGGCAGGAGCTTTGCTTGCCGCCATCCGTGCGCATGACGAAGGACTCAAGCCCTTGGTGATCGAGAAAGCTGCACTGGTGGGCGGCACCTCGGCCATCTCGGGCGGCGGTATCTGGATTCCAGACAACTACGACATGCCCAAGGCTGGGCTGCGCGACAGCGTGGACGTGGCCTTTGGTTACGTCAAACGCTGCGCCAAAGGGCTGGCCACCGACGACCGGGTGTTGGCCTATGTCGAGTCTGCACGCCACATGGCGCGCTACTTGGCCGAGATTGGCGTGCCCTACCGCTGCATCCCGCTTTACTCGGACTACTACCCGCACATTGAAGGCGCTATGCCCGGCGGGCGCACGATGGACCCGCTGGAATTCAACGCCGCCAAGCTGGGCTTGGAGGGCTTGGCGCTGCTGCGCCCGACCAATCCGGGTCAGCTGATTTTTGGCCGCATGAACATCAACGCCTTCCAAGCGCGCACCATGCTGGCGCGCGAGAAAAAGGCCAAGTGGATGCTGATGGGCATCATGGGGCGCTACTTTTTGGATTACCCGTGGCGCAGCAAGACCCGGCGCGACCGCCGCCTGACCGGTGGCCAAGCGCTGGTCGGCGGCCTGCTGACGGCGCTGCGCAAACGCAACATTGCGCTGTGGCTGAACACGCCGATGGCGTCGCTGACGACCGAAGGTGGCCGCGTCACTGGCGTGGTGGTGACAAAAGACGGCCAATCGGTGTCGGTGCTGGCGCGCAAGGGCGTCATCTTGGGCGCCGGTGGTTTTGAGCGCAACCAAGCCATGCGCGAGCAGTACCTGCCCAAACCCACCGACCAAGCGTGGACGGCAACCCCGCCGGGCGGCAACACCGGCGACACCATCTTGGCCGGCGCTGCGGAGGGTGCCCAGCTGCACATGATGGAACACACTTGGGGCGTGCCGACGATGGACGTGCCCAAAGAAGAAAAATACCGCCCGATGTTTGTTGAGCGCTCGCTGCCCGGCTGCATGGTGGTCAACGCGCGCGGCCAGCGTTTCTTGAACGAATCTGGCCCGTACCCCGAGTTCCAGCAGGCGATGTACGCCAACCACGCTGAAACCGGCGGCGCGATTCCGGCGTGGATTGTGTTTGACGCCACCTTCCGCGCCAACTACCCGATTGGCCCGCTGATGCCCGGCTCGGCTGTGCCCGACAGCCGCTTGCGCAAAAGCTGGCTGGGCGTCGTCTATTGGAAGGGCGAGACGCTGGAAGAGCTGGCCAAAAACATCGGCGTCGATGCCGCCGGCCTCGTCGCCAGCGCCGCGCGCATGACCGACTTTGCCCGCAACGGCAAAGACTTGGAATTTGACCGGGGCGGCAACGTGTTTGACCGCTATTACGGCGATGTCAACGTCAAGCCCAACCCTAACTTGGCACCCATCAACAAAGGTCCGTTCTACGCCATGAAGCTGCTGCCCGGCGACATCGGCACCAAGGGCGGCTTGCTGACCGACCGCGAAGCGCGGGTGCTCGACGAGTCCGGCCAAGTGATTGATGGCCTGTATTGCATTGGCAACAACGCCGCTTCGGTGATGGGTCCGTCCTATCCCGGCGCGGGTTCGACGCTGGGGCCCGCGCTGACCTTTGGCTACCGCGCCATTGCCGCCATGAAAGGCACGCCCATTCCACTAGAGCGCACCGATTTACTCCAGCAAGGGCAGCCGGCATGAGCCGCCCGGCCAAAGTATCGACGGTCACGCCGATAGCTGCTGCGCTGGAGCTTGACGACGCCAACGCCGTCGAGTGGAGCGACAGCGCTGACGTGGTGGTGGTTGGCTGGGGCGCAGCCGGTGCCTGCGCGGCGATTGAGGCGCGCGCCACCGGTGCCTCGGTGCTGGTGATTGACCGCTTTGACGGCGGCGGTGCCAGCACGCTGTCCGGCGGCGTGGTCTATGCCGGCGGCGGCACGCCCTACCAAAAGCAAGCCGGCTTTAACGACACGCCCGAGGCGATGGCCGACTATTTGCGCCACGAAGTCAACGGCGTGGTCAGCGATGCCACGCTGAAGAAGTTTTGTGACGACAGCGTTGCCAACTTGGCGTGGCTGGAGATGCACGGCGCGCGCTTTGGCGCCACCATGCCCGACTACAAAACCTCGTACCCGCCCGAGGGCAAGTTTTTGTACTACTCCGGCAACGAAGTGGTGCCGGCCTACAAGGGCGACAAAGGCGCGCCCGCGCCGCGCGGCCACCGTGCCGTCGCCAAAGGCCAATCGGGCGCGACGCTGTACGCCGCGCTGCAGGCGGCCACGCTGCGCTCTGGTGCGCAGCCGCTGACGCAAGCCGCCGTGCGCCGCTTGGTGCGCCTGCGCACGGCCAACGGCCAATCGGGCGCAGTGCTGGGCGTCGAAGTGTGGCAACTGCCGCCCGGCGACCCAGACACGCTCAAGCACGCCCAGCTCAGCCGCGAAGTTGAGCGCTGGCGCACCTTTCGCCCCGGCAAAGCGGCTGCTTGCCGCCGTGAAGCGGCAAAAATTGAGCAAGCCAAAGCCCAGCCGCGCTTTATCCGCGCGCGCCACGGCGTGGTGCTATCTACCGGTGGTTTTATATATAACCCCGAGATGATTCAAGAGCACGCGCCGCACACCCGGCGCGGCTGGCCGATTGGCGGCGCAGGTTGTGATGGCAGCGCAGTGCGCTTGGGTGCCACCGTGGGTGCCGCATCAAAAGCATTGAGTAACGTTTCGGCGTGGCGTTTTATTACGCCGCCAGCCGACTGGCCCAAAGGCGTGGTGGTCAACCGCCAAGGCGAGCGTTTTGCCAACGAGCAGCTGTATGGTGCCGCGCTGGGCTACGAGCTGGTCGATCGCCAAGGCGGCAAGGGCTGGTTAATCATCGATGGCAAGCTGCGCGCGCAAGCAATGCGCCAATGCCTGTTTGGCCGCATCTGGGCGTTTCAGTCGCTGCCGGCGCTGGCGATGATGCTGCTGAGCGCCAAAAAAGCCGCCACGCCCGAGGCGCTGGCTGCGCGCATCCAAGTTGACCCGGCCAAGCTGCGCGCCAGCATTGACGCTGCCAGCGCTGCCGCTCGTGGCGAGTGCGAGGACGCGTTTGGCAAATCGCCCGACATGCGCCACGACCTATCACGCGGGCCGTTCTACGCCATCGACATTTCTATCGGTTCGCCGACCTTTCCGCTGGCCGTGCTGACGCTGGGCGGGCTGGTGGTGAACGAAGACAACGGCCAAGTGCTGGACGATGCCGGCCAGCCGATTGCCGGCCTGTTTGCCGCCGGGCGCGCCGCCATTGGGCTGCCCTCTTCGCGCTACATCAGCGGGCTGTCGCTGGCCGACTGCGTATTTTCTGGACGCCGCGCCGGTCGCGCTGCGTCCCACTCTACTAACAACAAAGGTTGAACACCATGGGACGAGTACAAGACAAAGTGGCTTTGGTCACCGGCGGCGCCAGCGGCGTCGGCTATGAAACCGTCAAGCTGTTGCTGGCCGAGGGCGCATTCGTCGCCATCACCGACATCAACGCCGAAGCGGGCGAGGCCTTTGCCAAAGAATGCGGCGAGCGCGCGATGTTCATCCGCCACGATGTCGCCAGCGAAGCCGATTGGACCGCGGCCATTGCCGCCGTGCAGCAGCGCTTTGGCGCGCTGGACATCTTGGTCAACAACGCCGGCATTTTGATTCCGGGCAGCATTGCCACCGCCACGCTGGCGCAGTTTCGCCAGCTGATGCAGGTCAATGCGGACTCGTGCTTCATCGGTTGTCAGCAAGGCATTGCGGCGATGAAAGAGCGCGGCGGCAGCATTGTCAACATGGCCTCGGTGTCGTCGTGGTTGCCGATTGAGGGCTACGCCGGCTACAGCGCGACCAAGGCGGCCGTCGCGTCGCTGACCCGCTCCAGCGCGCTGTACTGCCGCAACAACGGCCTGCCGGTGCGCGTCAACTCGATCCACCCGGACGGCATTTACACGCCAATGATGCAAGCCTCAGCGCCCGGCGTGCCGGCCAAGCATTTGCTGTTTGACCCCAAAACCAACCCCAAAGGCCGCGCCACCATGCCAGGCAACATCGCCAAGGTGATCTTGTTCTTGGCGTCTGACGACTCCAAAGCCATCAGCGGCGCGGAGATGCGTGCCGACAGCGCCATTTTGGGCACTGGGCTGTAAAAATACAGTCAAATCGGCCTCTAGCCCAATAAACACGTGCGCTAGCAGCTATCAATTTAATAATTAAATATTGGTTGCACGCATTGCAATTGCCCCCAAGGAGTTACCCATGAGCCGATACCATGCGCTGCGCGTGCGCGCAGTGGTGGACGAGACCCACGACACCAAGTCGCTGGTGTTTGACGTGCCGCCCGCACTGGCCGACGCTTTTGCCTACCAGCCGGGCCAGTTTTTGACGCTGCGCTTATCGATTGACGGGCGCCATGTGCCGCGCTGCTATTCGATGTCGAGCGCGCCCGGCGTGGACGACGCGCCGCGCGTGACCATCAAGCGCGTCAAAGACGGGCGTGGCTCCAACTGGGTCTGCGACCGCGTGCGCGCCGGCGACATGATTGAGGTGATGGCACCTTCGGGCGTGTTTTATCCGCGTGCGCTCAGTGGCGACTTTTTGCTGCTGGCCGGTGGCAGCGGCATCACGCCGGTGTTCTCCATCCTGCGCTCGGTGTTGGCGCGCAGCAGTGGACGCATCACGCTGCTGTACGCCAACCGCGACGAGCAATCGGTCATCTTCAAAAACGAGCTCAAAGCGCTGGCCGAAGCCCATCCCTCGCGCCTGACAGTGATCCACTGGCTGGACTCGGTGCAGGGCGTGCCCTCGGTGGCGCAGCTGGCCGAGCTGGCGCGCCACCACCGCGCGGCGCAGGCGTTTATTTGCGGCCCTGGCCCCTACATGGATGCGGCCGTGGCCGCGCTGCAAGCGATTGAAATGCCGTCCGAGCGCATTTTTGTTGAGCGCTTTGCCTCGCTGCCCGACGAAGAGGCCTTGGCCGCCGCCAGCGCTGCCGCGCAAGCCGCGCCGCCGCGCCCCGATGCGGTCGAGTCCGCCGTGGTCGAGCTGCAGCTGGACGGCCAAACCCACACCCTGCACTGCAGCGGCACCGAAACCGTGCTCGAAGCCGCGCTGAAGGCGGGTCTGAACGCGCCGTATTCGTGCCAAGCCGGCATGTGCGCCTCGTGCATGTGCCAAGTGCTCGAGGGCAGCGTCCACCTGCGCCACAACGAAGTGCTGGACAAAAAAGACTTGGCTAAGGCCTGGACGCTGGCCTGTCAGGCCGTGCCGACCAGCGAGCGCTTGCGCATCAAATTTCCCGAATAACGCACCGGTACCTCCCATGAGCTTGATTTCTAACGCGCCTGACACTTCCGCTTCGGCTGTCGCGGACAACTCCCCTTGGGCACTGACGGCTGATTTGCCCGAGACGCTGCCAGCGCTGTTGCGCCAAGCGGCGCAACAGCACCCACAGCAGCCGGCCATCATTGACGGTGACACCACCATCACCTATGCCCAGCTGTTGCAGCACAGCCAAACCGTGGCGCGCTCGCTGATTGCGCTGGGCGTGCAGGCCGGCGACCGCGTCGCGCTGTGGGCACCGAATCTGCACGAGTGGATTGTGGCCGCCTGCGGTACGCACGCCGCTGGCGCGGTGCTGGTGCCGCTGAACACCCGCATGAAGGGCGGCGAAGCGGCCGACATTTTGGAGCGCAGCGGCACCAAGCTGCTGTTTTGCATTGGCGACTTTTTGGGGCAGTACTTTCCGGCGCAGCTGGACGGCCAGCGCCCGGCGGCGCTGGAGCACATCGTGGTGCTGCGCAGTGGCTTTGCGCCCAACGCCAGCCACCCGAGCGATATGGCGTGGGACGACTTTTTGACCGTCGGCGCGCAAGTGCCACCGGCGCAGGTCGAGGCACGCGAGCAAGCGCTCACGGCTAACAGCACTGCTGACCTGATGTTTACCTCCGGCACCACCGGCCGCCCCAAGGGGGTGATGTCGGCGCACGGGCCAACGATTCGGGCGTTCAGCGTCTGGGGGCGCGTGGTTGGCTTGCAGGCCGGCGACCGTTACCTGATCGTCAACCCGTTTTTCCACTCGTTTGGCTACAAGGCCGGCTGGGTGGCGGCGTTTATCCAAGGTGCCACGGTCTACCCGGAGCAGGTGTTTGACGCCGACAAGGTGCTGGCGCGCATCGCCAACGACCGCATCAGCTTTTTGCCGGGGCCGCCGACGCTGTTTTTGACCATGCTGGCGCACCCGCGCCTGCAAGATTTCGATATTTCTTCGCTGCGCGTGGCCGTCACTGGCGCGGCCACGGTGCCGCCGGTGCTGATTACGCGGATGCGTGAAGAACTGGGCATTGCCAACGTCACCACCGCCTACGGCCTGACCGAGTGCGGCGGCTGTGCCACCATTTGTGACCCCAGCGACAGCGCCGAGACCGTCGCCACCACCTGCGGCCGCGCCATGCCCGGCACCGAGGTGCGCTGCGTCGATGAAGACGGCAACACCGTCGCCACCGGCCAGCCGGGCGAGGTGCTGCTGCGCGGCTACCACGTGATGCAGGGCTACTTTGACGACGAAGCGGCGACGCTGGAAGCGATTGACGCCGACGGCTGGCTGCACACCGGCGACGTCGGCGTGCTCGACGAGCGCGGCTATCTGCGCATTACCGACCGGCTCAAAGACATGTTCATCGTCGGCGGCTTCAACTGCTATCCGGCAGAGATTGAGCGCCTGATGGCTGCACACCCAGACATCGCCCAAATCGCCGTGGTCGGCGTCCCCGATGAGCGCATGGGCGAAGTCGGCTGCGCCTGCGTGGTGCTGCGCGCGGGCAGCACGGTGACCAACGAGGCGCTGATTGCCTGGGCGCGCGCCAACATGGCCAATTACAAAGTGCCGCGCCATGTGCTGCGCTTTGACAGCTTTCCGGTCAATGCCTCGAACAAGGTGCTCAAGCGTGAACTGGCGCAAACCGCCGCCGCCTTGTTGCAGCCCGCTTGAGCGGCTGCACGGCTGCACCGCTGAACCACTGAGTCAATGAACTTCCCTCCCGGCGCAGACAGGCCGGGGTTTTGATTGCGCAAAGGATAGCCATGACTGCCTCCACACTGCGGCCATTGGCCGTGCAATTGCCCGGCGCTGGCTGGCGTCCGTCGTGGCGTTTGTCCACCCGTTTGTCGCTGGCCTTTGGCTTGGTGCTGGGGCTGCTGTTGGTGATTACGGCGGTGGCTTTGCACCGCATGCAGCGCATCGATGGGCACACCACGCAGATGATCGAAGTCAACCAAGCGCGCATTGCGGTGATGGGCACCATGATGAATGCGGTCAACGAGTTGACGGTGGCGATGCTGGGCGTGACCTTGGTAGTTGATGAAACCGACGCGCAAGACGAGGCCAAGCGCATCGTG
>JAGNSH010000090.1 GCA_017988165.1 Giesbergeria sp.
AGCGCCGCAGCCATAGTGCAGGGTGTGGGTCAGCACGTGGATCTTGGCATCGCGCCAATCGACCATCTGGCCGTCCATCCAAATTTTGCCGTCACGATCGGCCATCGAGGGAACTACGGGGCTCATGGGATTCCTTTGTTTCAGCTAACGCAAAACCCAAGATTTTAAGGCGCAGCCTGCGCCCCCAGCCCGCAGGACAACCCCTATGCCCTCACTCCAAACTGCGCACTGCGTCCATCGCCTGCTCGATGCGTTCAACCGCGTGGATGGTCAGCCCTTCAATCGGCTTTTTAGGGGCGTTGGCCTTGGGCACCACCGCCACCGTGAAGCCCAGCTTGGCGGCCTCTTTCAAGCGCTCTTGGCCGCGCGGGGCCGGGCGCACTTCGCCGGCCAAGCCGACTTCGCCAAAGGCAAAAAAGCCCTTGGGCAGCGCCCGCCCGCGCAGGCTGGACGTAATGGCCAGCATCACCGCCAAATCGGCCGCTGGCTCGTTGATGCGCACACCGCCCACGGCGTTAACAAACACGTCTTGGTCGGCGCAGGCGACACCGGCATGGCGGTTCAGCACCGCCAGCAGCATCGCCAGCCGATCCCGGTCTAGCCCGACCGACAGCCGGCGCGGATTGGGCCCGCCGCCATCGACCAGCGCCTGAATTTCGACCAGCAGCGGGCGCGTGCCCTCCAGCGTCACCAGCACGCAACTGCCGGGCACCGGCTCGCTGTGCTGGCTTAAAAAGATGGCGCTGGGGTTGGTCACGCCTTTGAGGCCTTTTTCGGTCATGGCGAACACGCCAATCTCGTTGACGGCGCCAAAGCGGTTCTTGATGGCGCGCACCAACCGAAACTGGCTGTGCGTGTCGCCCTCGAAGTACAGCACCGTATCCACCATGTGCTCCAGCACGCGCGGGCCGGCCAGCGCGCCTTCTTTGGTCACGTGGCCGACCAGCACAATCGCCACGCCCGAGCGCTTGGCCATGCGCGTCAAGTGCGCCGCACATTCGCGCACCTGCGCCACCGAGCCCGGCGCCGAGGTCAGCTGGTCGGAATACACCGTCTGAATCGAGTCAATCACCGCCACGGCGGGCTGGGTGGATTCGACGGTGGCCAAGATTTTTTCTAACTGAATCTCGGCCAGCACATTCACTTGGCTGCCCAGCAGCCCCAAACGGTGCGCGCGCAGCGCCACCTGCGCGCCGCTTTCTTCGCCGGTGACGTACAGCGTCGGCAGGCCACTGCGCTGCAAGGCGTCCAGCGCTTGCAGCAACAGGGTGGATTTGCCAATGCCGGGGTCACCGCCTATCAGCACCACGCTGCCTTCGACAATGCCGCCGCCCAGCACGCGGTCCAGCTCATCAATGCCGCTGGGCGTGCGCGCAATGTCGGTGGCCTCGATGGCCGACAGCGGCGTGACCTCTTGCGCCATCGCCAAACCGGTAAATTGCGCCGCGCTGTAGCGGTGCTTGCTGGCGCCGCCAGCGTCTTGCGCCACCGACTCAATCAGCGTATTCCACGCATGGCACTGCGGGCATTTGCCCAGCCATTTGGCGCTGGCGCCGCCGCAGTCGGTGCAGACGTAGAGGGTTTTATCTTTGGACATATACGACCCCAGAAGGCGCGCGGTGGCGGCCTGAAACACCAAACCCGCCACAAGGACGGGTTTGCAAGAAAGGCAGCACATCAAAAATGATAGCTGTTAGCGCACGTATTTAAAGGGCTAGAGGCCAAAAGCGCTCTAAAAACGCTCTAAAAACGCACTAAGCCGCTGCCAACCAATAGCCGGCATTGAACGGACTGCTCATGCGCAGCGCCAGCGCCGAAATATCGACCAACTTGTCGGTGGGCAGTTTTTCAGCGTCAGCGGCGCCGATAGAAATGCCCAGCAACGCTGCTGCTGGCGCTTTGGCCGGCAAAGCCTCATTCGCCCGTTCCGCCTGGCTGTGGGACGCAGAACGGGCTACAGAAAAGAATAGAAGCAGCGGAAGGCGATTTTGCGATCGGCCCAGTATTCCGCTGCGTCGCGGAACACGTCGAGCAGCTGCTCGCGCACTTCTTTGTCAAACTTGGCGGTGGCCGGAATTTGCTCCAGCACCACCACAAAGCCCGGCTGCGGGCCAGACTTGTGCAGCGGGTCGGTCATGCAGTCGGCCAGCGCGTCAAAGTTTTTGCCAAAGTGGGCTGGAAACAAAAATTGCTGGGCAATCAAATCCAGCACATCTTGTTTGGTCAGTGCGTGGGCGAGGTTGGCGTAAAGAAAATGCTGGCCCAGCACAGCGGCCGCATCCTGCAAGTCCTGCACGCGGTGGGCGCGGATGGATTGCACAATGTTGGCACGCACGCCGCGCAGCGGGGCATCGCTCTCTTTACGAAGTGGTGTGTCCATCTCCGCGTCTCTTTCTTTTAAAGTCCAAAAATTCGGGTGACTCGGCGCCGCTGCGACGGGCGCAATCTGCGGCATTTGCGGCGCCGCCTGCAACGGCGCCATCGACCAGCGCGAAGCAAGGGGAATAGGGTTTTTTGCGGCTACGGTCATGGGGCAATAGTGCGAAAGCTGTTGTAGTGATCTGCTGTGTAGTAGCAGACGCTGGGGGCGATGGGTTTTCCGCCGCAAACAATGCGGCGCGCACCTCGATTGCGTGCGCCAGGGGTTCCTACGGTGTACTCGCGGTAATAGCCGCGCTTTTGCGCCGGCAGCAAGCGTTCACGGTTGCCAAAAACAGTGCCATCCTTGTCATACGGAAACGGCCCCCCTTGGTGAATCAAGGCATAAGTGATGCGACCTTGGCGCGGCAATCGCTCCAGGGCAATCGGTGCCAGCTGGCTTGATTCTTGAAATGTCGGGAATATCGAGGGAGACTTTGCCTCTGCCGCAGCAGAAGCGAGCACGAATGCAAAGCCCCAAATACACGCAATACCTGCAATACCTGCAATACCCGCTTTCCTCGCTGTTGACGTTTTCAACGCCGTCAGCGTCTTTGCGGTTGTGGCCTTCAGCATCAGTAAACCTTTCAGAAACCACGGGTTAACCCCGAAATTTCAAGGCGCTAGTGTGACGGAAAGCCCCCGAAAACGCAAGCGCCTGCCCAAGAATTGGGCAGGCGAAGAGGGTAATTGCGCTGGTGCTGCGCGGCGGCTGAGGCGCCTATCAGCGCTGCACGTTGGCGTCGGCCACCGTCAGCGCCGTCATATTGACGATGCGCCGCACCGTGGCGCTGGCCGTCAAAATATGCACCGGCTGCGCCGCACCCAGCAGCACCGGGCCAATCGAAATATTGCCGCCCGCCGCTGTTTTGAGCAGGTTGTACGAGATGTTGGCGGCGTCCATATTCGGCAGCACCAGCAAATTGGCATCGCCCGCCAAGGTGCTGCGCGGCATCAACGCAGTGCGCGCCTTGCTATCGAGCGCCACGTCGCCGTGCATTTCGCCGTCCACCTCCATCCACGGCGCCTGCGCTTGTAATAAGGCCAGCACCCGGCGCATTTTGACGGCGCTGGGCTGATCGCTGCTACCAAAATTGGAGTGCGACAGCAACGCCACCTTGGGCTTGAAGCCAAAACGCTTCATTTCTTCTGCCGCCAACACGGTGATTTCTGCCAACTGCTCGGCAGTGGGGTCGTAATTGACGTGGGTATCGACCAAAAACACTTGGCGGTCGGGCAGCAGCAAGCCATTCATGCAGGCATAGACGCTGACGCCCTCGCGCCGGCCAATCACCTGATCGACATAACTCAGGTGCATCGGCGGCGTGCCCCAAGTGCCAGCAATCAGGCCGTCCACCTCGCCTTTGTGCAGCAACATACAGCCAATCAAAGTCAGGCGCCGGCGCATTTCAATCTTGGCAATCGGCACCGTGATGCCCTTGCGCTCGGTCATGGCGTGGTAGGTCTGCCAAAAATCGCGGTAGCGGTGATCGTTTTCGACGTTGACCACGTCGTAGTCGCGCCCTTCTTGCAGGCGCAGGCCAAATTTTTCAATGCGCTGGGCAATCACGGCAGGGCGGCCAATCAGCGTGGGGCGTGCCAAGCGCTCATCCACCACAATTTGCGCCGCGCGCAGCACGCGCTGCTCTTCGCCCTCAGCGTAGGCAATGCGCTTTTTGGCGGCTTGCTTGGCCACCATAAAAATCGGCTTCATCGTCGTGCCCGACGCATAGACAAAGGTCTGCAAATGGTCGCTGTAGGCCGCCATGTCGGCAATCGGGCGCTGCGCCACGCCACTGTCGGCGGCCGCTTGCGCCACCGCCGGCGCAATTTTCATCATCAGGCGCGGGTCAAACGGCTTGGGGATCAAATACTCTGGCCCAAACGCCAGCGCCTCACCGACATAGGCCGCCGCCACCACCTCGTTTTGTTCGGCCTGCGCCAAGTCGGCAATGGCGTACACCGCCGCCACTTCCATTTCTTCGGTGATGGTGGTGGCGCCGCAATCGAGCGCGCCGCGAAAGATGTACGGAAAGCACAGGACGTTGTTGACCTGATTGGGGTAATCGGTGCGGCCAGTCGCAATGATGGCGTCGCTGCGCACCGCCTTGACATCTTCGGGCTGGATTTCGGGGTTGGGGTTGGCCAGCGCAAACACCAGCGGCGTGGCGGCCATCTTGCGCACCATGTCTTGCTTTAAGACGCCACCGGCCGACAGGCCCAAAAACACGTCCGCGCCTTCAATGGCCTCGGCCAGCGTGCGCTGCTCGGTGGCTTGGGCAAACTGTGCCTTGTCTTCGTCCATCAGCTCGGTGCGCCCGGCATACACCAAACCGACAATGTCAGTCACCCAAATGTTCTCGCGCGGAATGCCCAGCTTGACCAGCAGCCCCAAGCAGGCCAGCGCCGCCGCACCCGCGCCCGAGGTCACTAGTTTGATTTTTTTGGGGTCTTTGCCCGCGACTTTGAGGCCATTCAAAATTGCCGCGCCGACCACAATCGCCGTGCCGTGTTGGTCGTCGTGAAACACCGGAATCTTCATGCGCTCGCGCAGCTTGCGCTCGACATAAAAGCAGTCGGGCGCCTTGATGTCTTCGAGGTTGATGCCGCCAAAAGTGGGTTCGAGCGCGGCAATGATTTCGACCAGCTTTTCGGGGTCTTTTTCGTTGATCTCGATATCGAACACGTCGATGCCAGAGAACTTTTTGAACAGCACCGCCTTGCCCTCCATCACCGGCTTGCTGGCCAGCGCGCCAATGTCGCCCAGGCCCAGCACCGCCGTGCCGTTGGTCACCACGCCGACCAAATTGCCCCGGCTGGTGTACTTAAAAGCGGCTTGCGGGTCTTTGACGATCTCCTCGCACGGCGCAGCAACGCCGGGGGAATAAGCCAGCGCCAAATCGTGCTGGTTGACCATCTGTTTAGTTGCGGCGATAGCGATCTTGCCGGGCTTAGGAAACTCGTGGTATTCCAGCGCAGCGCGGCGCAACTCGGCGCGTTTTTCGGGGGTATTGATCGCTGTCGTGTTCTCGGGCATCAAGGGGCTCCAGCTTCAGTAATTGCCAGGCCGCGCCACGGATATTCCAGGCGGACGGCCGTCAGCTTGGTAAAGAAGGACAATTGTAGGCCGCGCCACCTCGACCCCGCCGGCGCCCACCAGAGAGAACCCGCCCATGACCGCGCTCAACTCCATCGCATCTTCTGGCCTACAGGCAGCGCAACTGCGCCTAGGCACCTCAGCCCACAACATCGCCAACCAGCAAACCGCGCCATTCCAGCGCCAAAGCGTGGCGCAACAAGCGCAGCCCGGCGGCGGCGTCAGCGTCAGCGTGCAAACCGCGCGCCACAGCGGCACGCAGCTGGAAGCCAACATGGTCGAGCAAATGTCTGCCACCTATAGCTTCAAAGCCAATCTGCACACCCTGCGCACTGCCGACCAGATGCTCGGCACCTTGCTCGACACCTACGCCTGAGCGCCACAGCGTTTGGAGAAAAAACAGGCTCTAGCGCCTGTCTGGCAAGCGCTGATAGCTATCATTTTTGATTTAATGGAACTCTGACCCCCATTATTTCGCGCCCAGCTCGCCGGGTCAGGCGTGCAGCACCGACAGGGCGTTCGGGTTGGCCTCGACTATTTTCAGCAGCGCACGGGCAGGCCCCGCCGGGCGAACCCGGTGCTGCTCCCAGTTCTGCAAAGTCTTGGGTTTGACGCCAATCAGGTAGGCGAAACGGGTCTGGCTCAGGCCGGTGCGCTCCCGGATGGCCTTGACGTCTGGTTCCGGAAAATCGCGTACCTTCGTCCCCGCAACGGCTTGGCCACGCATGTGGCGACCCATGTCGCCAACGCTGTGCAGCAGTTCATCAAATTGCTTATCGTCCATGGCTCACCTCCACATCGATCACATCGGCCAAACGCCGTAACTGCTCCTTGGTCAAGTCTGCAGCCACATTCTTGGCGTAGGCATAGACCAGATAGCACTGGTCTTGACTGACCCAGTGGTAATAGATCACTCTCGCCCCGCCTCGTTTTCCTCTGCCTGGCAGAGGAGCACGCAACTTGCGCAGACCGCGACCACCGGGAATCAGATCCCCGGCGGCCGGGTTCTCCAGCAAAGTCACCTGTAGCTCGCGCAGGTCATCGTCCGAGAACAGCTCTTGGGCGCAGCGGATAAAAACAGGGAGTTCAACGAAGACCATGCGTTAGATAGTACGCTGGAAGCGGAGTTCAAGGAGCGTTCACGCCCAAGTGGTAGCGCCTGATTTTCGCTCCATGAATGGATGTTCTTGGTTCCGTCAAATCTCGGCGTACAGCGTCTCGGCATCCAGCACCACATCGACGCTGGCGAGCGTGACGGGCGTTTGCGCATCAAAAGGGTGCAGCACCCACAAGCCATCGGGCTGTTTGCGAAACACATCTACCCGGCGGTGCTCAAAATCCACCAACACGTACTCGGTCAGGCTGGGGATTTGGCGGTAGCGCAAAAATTTCTCGCCCCGGTCATAGGCCTCGGTGCTGGGCGAGAGCACCTCCACAATCAGCCGTGGCTCGCGCTTGATCTGGCGGCTGTCGGCATCGGCAGCGCTGCAAGTGACCACCACATCGGGATAAAAATAGCTGCTGTCGGCGTGGGCCTGCACCTTCATATCGGCCATGAACGTGCGACACGGCGTGCCGCGCAAATGCTGGCGCAAGGCCATATACACATTGCCCGTGACGGTGACATGGCGGTCTTCAGCACCGGCCATGGCAAACACCTCGCCATCGACAAACTCATGGCGCTCGGGCTGCGCAGCCTCCCAGGCCAGATAGTCTTGGGCACTCAAGTTGTGTGAGGTTTGGGGCTGGGCAGACATGGTGACACTCCAGAATGGGCTGTCCAGAATAGCACCCAGCTCGGACACCTTGTTCAAGCTCAGACAGCCGCCAGCCGCTGCACCGTGTCGGGGTATTTCTCGACCAAGCGAATCAGCAAGGCGGCTTGGGCGTTGGGCTTGGCCCGGCCTTGCTCCCAGTTTTCAAGGGTGCGGGGGTTGGTGCGCAAGTAGCCTGCAAACACCGGACGCGACAGGTGCAGACGTTCACGCAGTGCCTGCAGTTCGTTGGCCGCGATATGTACTGCCGGCTTGACTTCCATTGCATGGGTCCGCAGGGTTTTTTTGCCAGCGCGAGCGTCTGCCAGGGCTTCAAAACCTTCGGTCAGTTCTGCAAACAGGTTTCGTTTTTTCATTGCCGATTCTCCAATTCTGCTGTCAACATGCTCTTGATGGCCTTCTTCTCCATGGCGCTCAAGTCGTCCATCTCATCCTTGTCGTACAGGGTAAAGAGCCAGAACTGCCGGCCGCCATCCCACCAGTAATAGATCACCCGCAGACCGCCTCGCTTGCCCTTGTTTCGGCGCGGATCGCCATAGCGCAGCTTGCGTAGACCGCCTGTACCTTCGATGAGGTCGCCAGTCTCGGGGTTCTTCATCATTTCAAGTTGCAGGCTACGAAAGCGCTCATCGTCAAGATAGTTCACCCTGTAGCGCGAAAACGATGGCAATTCAACGAAGCTTGCTTTCATATCAAAAGTATACGTTAATTGCGTATATATGAATATTCGATGGGTGTCCCTTGATTCCCGTTATTTCAGCCAGGGA
>JAGNSH010000091.1 GCA_017988165.1 Giesbergeria sp.
GCAGCAGGCGCTCTTTGCGCAGCACCTCGGTGGCGTGCCCGGCCATGTTGGCGGTGTAGAACTGCCGGTTGGCGCGCCCGCTGTCTTTGGCGTGGTACATGGCAGCGTCGGCATTGCGCAGCAGCTCCAGCGCTTCTAGGCCGTCGTCGGGGTACATACCGATGCCGATGGAGGGCGACAAGGTCAGCGGCGTGTTGTCCAAGATGACGGACTGGCAGACCGCCAAAATCACTTTGTCAGCCACCACGGCGGCGTTTTCGCGGCTGTGTAGCTGCGTCAAAACGATGACGAATTTGTCGCCATTCAAGCGCGCCACGATGTCTTCGTCGCGCACCGTAGCGCGCAGGCGTTTGGCAATTTCGCACAGCAGCTTGTCGCCGGTGGAGTGGCCCAGCGAGTCGTTCACCGTGCGGAAATGGTCTAGGTCGATATACAGCACCGCTGCTTGGGTGCGCTCTCGCTGCGCTTGCACCAAGGCGGTGTCGAGCAAATCCATCAGGTGGCGGCGGTTGGGCAGTTGCGTCAGCGCGTCGTGCAGTTGCAAGAAGGCTTCGCGCTGCTGCGCCTGTTTGCGCTGGGTGATGTCGCGCAGCACCACGATGCGGTAGCTGGCATCGTGCTCGGGCATGGTTTTGCCGACCATCTCGACCGGCACCTCGTGCCCGTCTTTGTGCTTGATGGCTGCTTCGTACAGGTATTCGCCGCCGTAGCGGGCGTATTCACGCACCGACGCCTGAAAACGCTGGGGCAGCAAGTCATAGACATTGCAGCCCATCATCTCGGCCACCGGGTAGCCGGTTAAATTTTGTAGCGCAGCATTGCCGTCTAGCAGAACGCCAGAGCGGTGAAACAAAATGGCTTCGCCCGTGGCAGCGGCGAATTTGCGCAGGCGCTCTTCGCTGTCTTGCACCGCGCGCTCGGCCAGCCACTGTGCGGTGCGGTCATGCACCAGCACCAGCCAACCCACCACTGTGCCGTTGGCATCGCAGTGCGCGCGCAGCTGGATGTGGCTTTTGCGCAGATTGCCGCAGGGCGAGGGCTGCTCGCAGTGGCCGCTGATGTGGCTGCGCGGGGGCTGCTGCGCCAGGGGCTCGCACACCGCGCTCCAGGCCTTGTCGCCCAGCACTTGTGCTAGCGGCTTATGCAACACCGAAGACAGCGTGGCGCCGTTGTAGTGGGCCAGCAGCGCGTTAGCCCACAGGCATTGCAGCGAATCAGCGTCAAAGTAACCCACGCCCTCGGGCAGGGATTGGATGAGTAGCGGCAATAAATTCTCTTGCAGCCCAGCGGGGTGGGAGCGCATCAGGTCGATGGCAAGGCTTGTCTCAGACATATCAGGCATCTGCGTCATGGGTGCAACCGGTATATCCATACCGCTACCGTGGGTTGAGGTGTTTACGTCACGTTACGCTTTGATTCTTGCATGAAGCTAACGGGCACTGCACGCCTTAGCTTCATAGGAGCATCATGAAAATTTTAGGTAAGCGCCATCTTGCGGTACAGCGTTTGCCGGCTGATGCCCAATTGCCGCGCTGCCGCTGACCAATTGCCTTGGGTGTCTTGCAGCGCTTGCTCCATCGCCGCGCGCGACATATCGGCCAGTTTTTGACCTGTCTGCACACTGGGTGCTGCTGCCAACGGTGCGGGCACTGCTGCCTGTGCGGTGGCGTGCAGATCGGCTTGCAAGTCGTCGGGCAGGTGTTGCCAGTCCAAGCAAGGATCTTCGGGGGTGTGCAGCGCCAGTGCGGTGCGCAGCGCGTTGGCGTACTGGCGCAAATTTCCCGGCCAGTGGTAGGCCGCTAGGCGCGCCAGCAGCGCAGCGCTCGGTGCCAAATGCGGTGCAGCGCCCAGCGTGCGCAGTATTTGCGCTGTCAGGGCGGCAAAGTCGCTGCGCGCGCGCAGGGGCGGCAGGTGCAGCGTCAGGCCGTTGAGTCGGTAATACAAATCGCTGCGAAAACGCCCCGCCTCGGCGGCTTCGCGCAGGGGCTGGTGCGTGGCGCAGATCAGAGCAAAGTCCACCGCTACGGGCTGCCCGCTGCCCAGCGGCGTCACTTGGCGCTCTTGCAGCACCCGCAGTAAGCGCGTTTGCAGTGCCAGTGGCATATCGCCAATTTCATCCAAAAACAAGGTGCCACCGTCGGCCTCGCGCAGGCGCCCAAGGCTGCCTTGTTTGCTGGCGCCGGAGAAAGCGCCCGCGGTGTAGCCAAACAGCTCGGCCTCGATCAGGTGCTCGGGGATGGCGGCGCAGTTGATGGCGACAAACGGCTGGCCGCGCCGCTGCGAGCTGTCGTGTACGGCGCGTGCAAACAGCTCTTTGCCGACACCCGACTCGCCCTGTATCAGCAGCGCAATGCCTTTGTTGGCGACGCGGCGGGCCTTGTCGCTGGCGCTGCGCCAAGCGGCATCACCCGTGTCCAACTGGGTCAAGGCATCGGGCACTGGCGCTGCTGCCATTGCCGGTAGCGGCAGAGATGGCATTGACGCCGCTGCCGCCGCCGCCGCGTGGCGCTGCCCGGTCTGCGTCCATGGCTGCTGGGTGCGTGCCAAGGCGTGCAGGGTGCGGCCATGGCGGTCGCGCAGTACCAGCGGTGCCGGCGCAGCGGACGGCGTCGGCGTGCGCTGGCGGGCGTGTGCCAGCAAGGCGTCCATAGAGATGTCTAGCACCTGCTCTAGCGGCGTGGCGCGCAGGTCAGCGTGGGTCAGCCCCAGCAGCGCCAAGCCCTGGCGGTTGGCGCCGACGATCCAGCCGTCGGGCGACAGCGCCAGCAAGCCTTCGGCCACGGTATCAATGCCGTGCGGGCGTGGGTGCAGGTGCAGCCGTATCGGGGCTGGGCAGGCGCAGGTGAACAGGCGGTTTTCAATCATCCGCGCGGCGGTGTTGACCAAGCCCAAGGTGTGCGCATGGTGGCTGCGCCGGTCGCCCGAGATGTCGATTGCGCCCAGCAACTCGCCCTGCGCCGACACAATCGGCGCAGCGGCGCAGGTCAGGATGTCGTTGTGCTCTAGGTAGTGCTCGGCACCGTGGATTTCGACCTCGCGTGCTTCGGCCAGTGCGGTGCCGATGGCGTTGGTGCCCCGGTCTTGCTCGTGCCAACTGGCCCCGGTGGTCAGCGCCACCCGCTCGGCTTTGTTGACAAAACCGCTGTCACCCAAGGTGTGCATCAGTACGCCGTGGCGATCGGCCAGCACCACCATGCTGTGGCTATGGCGCACCTGCTCAAACAAATACTCCATCACCGGCTGTGAATGGTCGTTCAGATCGCGGTTGCGCTCGCGGGTTTGGGCCAGCTCGATGCCGGCAAAGTGGCGCGCATGGGCGCTGGTGCTCGATGGCTGTAGTCCCGCCTGCATGCTGCGCTGCCAAGAATGCACCAAGCGCTCATGCACCGCACCAGCGGGCGGTGCGCGTCCGTCAAGCAGCTGCAAACGTGCATGGCGCAAAGCGAGCGCGGACACCGGGGGATGCGTGCGGGGCATGGGTTTGTCTCCTGCGGCGGTGGGTTGGCCTGTTTGGTGCCAGTGTAGGACGCAGCCGCGTGATCAGGGTATTTACTGAGGTGGTTTGGCTGTGTGTCAGGCGTGTGCCGGCCGACCTGTTGCAGGGCGGGGCAACTGTTCCAGATTGGAACGTCCACACGCCGCGCGGCTGCGCCCAGCGCCCGCCCGCAGCGGGTGGCCAGTCGCCGACCTAGGTGTTGCGAATATGCCGGGCGTATTAAAAATAAATGTGATGCATCAACGGCTTATAGCCTTGGTGTGATTTTTTGAGGGTGCCAACACGCCAGCGCGGCGCAGCTTGGCACGACTCTTGATAGCACTACCGATACCAGCCCTGTGCAGGGCAGGTATCCATAACTACTTTCAGGAGACAAAGCACATGATTTACGCAGCCCCCGGTACCGCAGGCGCCCCCGTCAGCTTCAAGGCGCAGTACAACAACTTCATTGGCGGCCAGTGGGTGGCGCCGGTGGACGGTCAGTATTTCGACGTCATCACGCCCATCAGCGGACAGGTTTACACCCAAGCCGCCCGTTCGAGCGCGCCCGATATTGAGCTGGCGCTGGATGCGGCCCACGCTGCTGCGGACGCGTGGGGCAAAACATCGCCCACTGAGCGCTCCAACGTGCTGCTCAAAATTGCCGACCGCCTAGAAGCCAACCTAGAGTATTTGGCCTACGCTGAAACCGTAGACAACGGCAAGCCGATCCGCGAAACGCTCAACGCCGACCTGCCGCTGGCCATCGACCACTTTCGCTACTTTGCCGGTGTGGTGCGGGCGCAAGAAGGAGGTATTAGTGAGATTGACAAAAATACGATGGCCTACCACTACTATGAGCCGCTCGGCGTGGTGGGGCAGATCATTCCGTGGAACTTTCCTATATTGATGGCCGCTTGGAAGCTCTCGCCTGCGCTGGCGGCGGGCAATTGCGTAGTGCTCAAGCCGGCGGAGTCAACGCCCATTAGCATCTTGCTGCTGGTCGAACTGATTGCCGACCTGCTGCCGCCGGGCGTGCTCAACATCGTCAACGGCTTTGGACGCGAAGCCGGTATGCCGCTGGCGAGCAGCCGGCGCATTGCCAAAATTGCCTTCACCGGCAGCACCAGCACCGGGCGCGTAATTGCCCAAGCCGCCGCCAACAACCTGATTCCAGTCACCTTGGAGCTGGGTGGCAAATCACCCAACGTGTTCTTTGCCGACATCATGGACAAAGACGACAGTTATCTGGATAAGGCCATCGAAGGGCTGGTGCTGTTTGCCTTCAACCAAGGCGAGGTCTGCACCGCCCCGTCGCGCGCGCTGATCCAAGAGTCGATTTATGAGCGTTTTATGGAGCGGGTGCTTCAGCGCGTCGCCGCCATCAAGCAAGGCAACCCGCTCGATACCGACACCATGATTGGCGCGCAGGCATCGAAAGAGCAGCTGACCAAAATTTTGTCCTACCTTGAACTGGGCCAACAAGAAGGCGCGCAGGTGCTGGCCGGCGGCGCGCAGTCGCAGCAGCCGGGCGACTTGGCCGGTGGCTACTACGTGCAGCCGACGCTGTTCAAGGGCCACAACAAGATGCGCATCTTTCAAGAAGAAATCTTTGGCCCGGTGCTGGCCGTGACCACCTTCAAGGACGAAGCCGAAGCGCTGGCGATTGCCAACGACACGCTGTACGGCTTGGGCGCCGGCGTGTGGAGCCGCAACGGCAACATCGCCTACCGCATGGGCCGCGCCATCAAGGCCGGGCGCGTCTGGACTAACTGCTACCACGCCTACCCGGCGCACGCCGCTTTTGGCGGCTACAAAGAGTCTGGCCTAGGCCGCGAAAACCACAAAATGGCACTGGGCCACTACCAGCAAACCAAGAACCTGCTGGTCAGCTACAGCGAGGACAAGCTGGGCTTTTTCTGAGCCCGCTGCACTGCGGGCAGTGACCTGTCCCGCGTGTTTCTTTGTTTTTTCTTGCCCCCCTTCCTTTTGGAGACATTTCCATGACCACCTCTTTTTTCATGCCCGCCGTCAACCTGATGGGCGCCGGCTGCATCCAGGACGCCATCACCGCCATCCGCAGCTATGGTTTTCACAAGGCCCTGATCGTCACCGACAAGGTGCTGAACCAGCTCGGCGTGGCCGGCAACATTCAGGCGCAACTGAAAGCGCAAGCCATCGACTCGGTGATTTTTGATGGTGCCCAGCCCAACCCCACCGTGCGCAATGTGCGCGACGGCCTGGCGCAGCTGCAGGCGCAGGGTTGTGACTTTGTCCTGTCATTGGGCGGCGGCTCGGCGCACGACTGCGCCAAAGGCATTGCCCTGTGCGCCACCAACGGCGGCGAGATTGCCGACTACGAGGGCGTGGACCGCTCGACCAAGCCGCAGTTGCCGCTGGTGTCCATCAACACCACCGCCGGCACGGCCAGCGAGATGACGCGCTTTTGCATCATCACCGACGAAGAACGCCACATCAAAATGGCCATCGTTGACCGCAACGTCACGCCGCTGCTGTCGGTCAACGACGCCCAACTGATGCTGGCCAAGCCCAAGGGTCTGACGGCCGCCACCGGCATGGATGCGCTGACGCACGCCGTCGAGGCCTATGTGTCCACCGCCGCCACGCCGATCACCGATGCGTGTGCGCTCAAGGCGATTGAATTGATCGCCCAACACCTGCGCACAGCCGTGGCCCACGGCGACGACCTGGAAGCGCGCGAGCAGATGGCGTACGCGCAGTTTCTGGCCGGCATGGCGTTCAACAACGCCTCGCTGGGCTACGTGCACGCCATGGCGCACCAGCTGGGTGGTTTTTACGACCTGCCACACGGCGTGTGCAATGCGCTGCTGCTGCCGCACGTGCAGGACTTCAACGCCAGCGTGTCCGCCGAGCGCCTGGCGCAGGTGGCCCAGGCCATGGGCGTGCCGGTGCAGGACCTGGATGCTGCTGCCGGCGCCCAGGCGTGCTTGGCGGCCATTCGCCAGCTGGCGCTGGACATCGGCATTCCGCGCAGCCTGAGCGAGCTGGGTGTGCAGGAAGCCGACATCCCGCTGCTGGCCACCAACGCCCTGGCCGACGCCTGCGGCCTGACCAACCCGCGCCCGGGCAATCAGGCCGATATTGAAGGCATCTTCCGCGGCGCCATGGTGGCCTGAGGCAGTCATGTCCAGCGCAGCCATTCCACGCGTGCTGGCCACGGCGGCCGCCCTGGAGCTGATCGCCGTGCTGCAGCGCCAGCACGGCGAGATCTTCTTCCACCAGTCGGGCGGCTGCTGCGACAACAGCGCCGCCAATGCCTACCTGCCGGGGGAGCTGACGATCGGCGCCGGCGATGTGTATTTGGGCGATATTGGCGGCTGCCGCTTCTACATCGGCGTCAACCAGTACGAAACCTGGAAGCACACGCAGCTGATCATCGACGTGCTGGACGGCCCCGGCGGCGGCACCTTCTCGCTCGAGGGCCCGCTGGGCAAGGCCTTCCATACGCGCTCGCGGCTGTTCAGCGCAGACGAATTGGCGGCGCTGGGGATTGAGCGCTGAGAGAGGCGGTCTAAAAAATACCTTATTCGATATAATTCGAAGATGTCTCTTCCACACGCTGAAAAGCCTTTGCACTGGGTCGGCTCATCCAAGAAAGACTTGGTCGCTTTGCCGGCTGATGTGGTGAGTGATTTTGGCTATGCCTTGAGTGCGGTGCAAATGGGCGCTACGCCACCGCAAGCCAAGCCGTGGAAAGGCGAGGGTTCGGGTGTGCTGGAGCTGGTTGAAAACGATTCGGGCAATACCTTCCGTGCTGTTTACACGGTGCGCTTTGCCAAGGCGGTTTACGTGCTGCATTGCTTCCAGAAAAAATCGCCCAGCGGTAGTCGCACGTCGCAAAACGATATTGACCTGATTCATGCGCGCCTCCAACTCGCCCAGCAACATTACAAGGAACACCATGCGCACCAAAGCTAAAGCGCCACCCGCTGAAACGGTGGACAACACAGTGATCGAAACGGTGGAGGTCGGCTCGGGCAATGTGTTTGCTGATCTGGGTTTGCCAGACCCCGATGAGCGCCAGCTTCGGGTGCAATTGGCACTGCGCCTGAACGACTTGCTGCAAGCCGAAGGGCTGACCCAGGCGGCAGCGGCCAAACGTCTGGGAATTGCGCAGCCGCACGTGTCGGAGCTGAAACATTACAAGCTCAGCCGCTTTTCCAGCGAGCGCTTGTTGCACTGCATCACCCTGCTCAACCGCGATGTGGAGATATTTATCCGCCCGCGTGCCAGTACCGACAGTTCCGGCGCGGGCGCTGTGATGGTCTGGGCGGCTGCGTGAGGTGCGCCCCGATAATCGGCCCATGACTTCCACACCCGCGCACAGCGCCACCGACTTCAGCGCCCTCGCGCTCAGCCCGGCCACTTTGGCCAATTTGCAGCAACTGGGTTATCTGCAGATGACGCCCATCCAAGCCGCCAGCTTGCCGCCGGCGTTGCTCGGCAACGACCTCATTGCCCAAGCCAGCACCGGCAGCGGCAAAACCGCCGCCTTTGGTCTGGCGCTCTTGGCGCGCTTGAACCCGCGCTGCT
>JAGNSH010000244.1 GCA_017988165.1 Giesbergeria sp.
ACAAAATGGTTTCTTCTTCGCTGGTCGGCTTGTCCAGCACCGACAGGTCTTTCTCGGCCTTTTGGCCCAGATGCATCAGCATGGTGGCGTCGCCGCCGTCGTCCAAAATCATGTTCGGGCCTTCGCCAGCCGTGCCTTCAGCGCCGAACTCAAAGATGCGGTGGGTGTAGTCCCAGTAGTCGGCCAGCGACTCGCCCTTGATGGCGAACACCGGTGTGCCATTGGCAGCAATGGCGGCGGCGGCGTGGTCTTGGGTGCTAAAAATGTTGCACGAGGCCCAGCGCACTTGGGCGCCCAGCGCTTCGAGCGTCTCGATCAGCACGGCGGTCTGGATGGTCATGTGCAGACTGCCGGTGATGCGTGCGCCTTTGAGCGATTGCTGCGGTGCAAATTCTTCGCGGATGGCCATCAGGCCGGGCATTTCGGTCTCGGCGATGCGGATTTCTTTGCGGCCCCAGTCGGCCAAGGCAATGTCGGTGATGGCGCAGTCGGTGGTGGGGGCGGCGGTGGTACGGGCGTTCATGGGAGGCTCCAAAAGCAGTGTTGAAACACCACCTGCCGCGCCAAAGGCCGGGGCCCATCGCACGCTAGGTGGATGAGCGTCGTTGCGGAGCGGGCCAACACACAAAAGAGAGATAGCCCGGCCTCCCGAGCCTCACGCCCGCCCGCTGTGGGGGGACGCTGCAACGCTCCTCAGGAGAGCTGGCGATTATATCGGCGCTAAACGGCGCAGACGCAGCGCCAGCGCCAGTGCCCCTGCCAGCAGCAGCAAAGAAAACGCCACCAGCGTCGGCCAGCGCCCGTGTTCCCAAAACCAGCCGCCCGCTGAACCCAGCACGCTCGAGCCCGCGTAATAGGCCAGCAAATACAGCGAAGACGCATGGCCCTTGGAATGCAGCGCCAGCTGCCCCACCCAGCCACTAGCGACCGCGTGGGCGACAAAAAAGCCAAACGTCAGCACGGCAATGCCAGCAATCACTGCCCACAGCGGCGCCGCCAGCGTCAGCACCACCCCGGCAGACATCAGCGCCACGCCGCCCACCAGCACTGGCCCGCGCCCCCAGCGGTCGGCCAAAGCGCCTGCCGCCGGCGAGGCCACCATACCAAACAGGTACACGCTAAAAATCAACCCAATGTGCGTTTGGCTTAGGCCATACGGCGCCGCCGCCAGCCGAAAGCCGGCGTAGTTGAACAGCGAGACAAACACCCCCATCAGCGCAAAGCCCGACAGGAACAGCGGCAGCAGGCCGGGGGTTTGCAGGTGGGTGCGCCAAGCGCGCACGTGGTAAGCCAAGCCCTTTGAGGGCAGCGCAGCCGCCGCCGCCGATGCGACTATTCGGTGAGCGCGCGGCAGCAGCAGCACAAAGCCGACGGCAGACAGCAGCCCCAGCACGCTGATGGTGCCCATCGCTACGCGCCAACCAAACTGGTCGGACAGCGCGCTCATGCCAATGCGCCCGGCCATGCCGCCAAAAGCGGTGCCCCCGACATACAGGCCCATTGCAAAGCCCAGTCCGCGCGGATGAATTTCATCGGACAAATAGGCCATCGCCACAGCGGGCACACCGCCCAGCAACACCCCCTCCAGCGCCCGTGCCGTCAGCAGCAGCCCCCAGCTGGGCGCCAGCGCCGCGCCCAAGTTGCACAGCGCCGCCAGCGCCATCGAGGCAAACATCAAACGGCGTTTGTCGCGCCCCTCCGACAGCGCCCCAGCGACAAAAATCGCCGCCGCCAAGCAGCCGGTGCTGACCGATAAGGCGAACGAGCTGTTGGCCGCGCCCAAGCCAAAATGCGCCGCCAACTCTGGCAGCACTGGCTGCACGCAATACAGCAGCGAAAACGTGGCAAAGCCCGCCAAAAAAAGCGCCAGACTGATGCGCCGATAGGCGGGCGTTCCGGCCTCGACCCAGGTGCGCGCGGCGGGCGGTAAAGGAGATGGATGCATAGGGCGTCACTTTGACAGGGTTCTGCCCGGCTTGCGCCCGGCTGGCACAAAACGGTGGGCCGGTAAAATCGCCGCTTTCGCCAGAGTGTGCCGCTGCCAAGCCGTTCGCAGTTGCTCTGCGCGCTCTTCTTTCATTCCCCCGTTTGCTGGATTCCACCTTGTCCTACGCCCTTGAGACCCGGCGCCGCCGCACCTTTGCCATCATTTCCCACCCCGACGCCGGCAAGACCACGTTGACCGAAAAGCTGCTGCTGTTCTCGGGTGCCATTCAAATCGCCGGTGCTGTCAAAGGCCGCAAAGCCAGCCGCCACGCCACCTCGGACTGGATGGAGATTGAAAAGCAGCGCGGCATTTCGGTGGCGTCCAGCGTGATGCAGATGCTGTACCGCGACCACGTCATTAACCTGCTCGATACCCCCGGCCACAAAGACTTTTCGGAAGACACCTACCGGGTGCTGACGGCGGTCGATTCGGCGCTGATGGTGATTGACGCGGCCAACGGCGTCGAGACGCAAACCCGCCGCCTGATTGAGGTGTGCCGCCAGCGCGATACGCCCATCATCACCTTCGTCAACAAAATGGACCGCGAAGTACGCGACCCGCTGGACATCTTGGACGAGGTCGAACGCGAGCTGGGAATGCCCTGCTGCCCCGTCACTTGGCCGGTCGGCCAAGGCAAGAGCTTTGGCGGCATCATCAATCTGCAAACCC
>JAGNSH010000092.1 GCA_017988165.1 Giesbergeria sp.
GCCACCCGCATGGACGACAAAACCTCTGACGCCTCGATGGAAAAGCGCAAGAAAGACGGGTACTTCTGATGACAACGACTGCAAACAATCCTGATTTGATAGCTGCTAGCGCAGGCTGCGTAAGCGTTACAGGCCTAAATGACCATAAAAACAATCCTTTTGCTGCGTTGCGCTTCATCACCTGCGGCAGCGTCGACGATGGCAAAAGCACGCTGATTGGCCGCCTGTTGGTCGATAGCAAATCGGTGCTGCAAGACCATTTGGCCGGCGTGCAGCGCGCGGGCGAGACCGATTTGGCGCTGCTGACCGACGGCCTCTCAGCCGAGCGCGAGCAGGGCATCACCATCGACGTGGCTTACCGCTACTTCGCCACCGAGTCGCGCAAATTCATCATTGGCGACGCGCCCGGTCACGCGCAGTACACGCGCAATATGGTGACGGCCGCCTCGCAGGCTGACGCTGCCGTGGTGTTGGTGGACGCCACCAAGCTGGACTGGCAGAACCCGCAATTGGCGTTGCTGGAGCAGACGCGTCGCCACAGTTTGCTGATTCACTTGCTGCGCGTGCCCTCGTTGGTGTTCGCCGTCAACAAGCTGGACGCGGTCGCCAACCCCGAGCTGGCGTGGCAACACATCAGCGCTGCGCTGGCGCAGTTTGCCAAGGATGCGGGGATTGCCGTGCGCGCCACGGTGCCGGTGTCGGCGCTCAAGGGCTGGAACATCGTCACGCCGCGCCCGGATTGGTGCGGCTACACCGGTGCCAGCTTGCTCGACATCTTGGAGCAACTGCCCTCGATTGCCTCGCTGGCTGGCGAGCGCGACTTGCCGCTGGCGTTTCCGGTGCAGTGGGTGGAGAAGTTCTCCTCGTCCGCCGACACTTCGCAGGGCCGGCGCGTGTTTTGGGGGCGGGTGGCCACGGGCGAGTTGGCCGTCGGTGCCAGCGTGCAGATTTTTCCCAGCGGCCAGACGGCCAGCGTGGCGCAGGTGCTCGACCATGCGCGCCGCCCCGGTGCCGTCGCTGCGGGACAAAGCGCCGGCTTGGTGCTCGACAGAGAAGTCGATGTCTCGCGCGGCGACTGGATTGTGGCAACGGCTGCGGCCAGCACCGCCGCCATCGCTGATGACGATTTCGATACCCCCGCTGCCAGCACCAGCGCGTGGCCAGCCAAGCGCGAGCTGTCGGCCACCGTGGCTTGGATGGACGACGAGCCACTGGTCATCGGGCGCGTCTATTGGCTGCTGCACGGCCACCGCTGGGTCAAAGCCAAAGTGCAGCGCGTGCTGCACCGCTTGAACGTCCACACGTTGGCCGAAGAGGCCGCCGATTCGCTGGCCGCCAACGCCATCGGCCATGTGCAATTGCTGCTGCAAGAGGCGCTGCCGACAGCGCCGTTTGCGCAGTCGCGCGTGCTCGGCTCGCTGATCTTGGTGGACACCGCCAGCCACCGCACCGCTGCGGCGGTCTTGGTTCAGTAGCGCAGTAACGCAAGCAATAGTGCGGTGATTGGGGGTTTGCGCCTAGTGATGGGTGCAAACCCTTAAAATTTGCCGCTTCCCCACGTATTTTTAGAAAAAAACCATGACACACGTAGTCTCCGAAAACTGCATCAAATGCAAATACACCGATTGTGTGGACGTGTGCCCCGTCGATTGCTTTGTTGAAGGCCCCAACATGCTGGTCATCAACCCCGATGAATGCATTGACTGCGCCGTCTGCGTGCCCGAGTGCCCCGCCAACGCCATCTTTGCCGAAGAAGACATGCCGCCGGCTGAGCTGGCCTTCATCAAAATCAACGCCGACCTGACCAACGCCAAGGGCTGGAAGCCCATCACCAAGCGCAAGGCCGCTCTGCCTGATGCCGACGCATGGAACGGCCAGCCAGGCAAAATAAAAGACCTGCAGCGCTAAGCACGCACTGAAAAAACGCCCCGCCATGACCACCGCCGCCGTCCCATTGAGCACCAGCATCGACACCGATGTGGTGGTGATTGGTGCCGGACCGGTGGGGTTGTTTCAGGTGTTTCAGCTGGGCTTGCAAGGCTTGCGCGTACACATCATTGACGCCCTGCCCTACCCCGGCGGCCAGTGCGCCGAGCTGTACGGCGACAAGCCGATTTATGACATCCCCAGCATTGCCGTCTGCACTGGCAACGAGTTGGTGCAGCGCCTGCGCGATCAAATTGCGCCCTTTGCGCCGCAGTGGCATTTGGGTCAACAAGTGGCGCAGTTGGCCGCGCAGCCAGACGGCAGCTTTGTCGTCACCACCAGCGCTGGCACCGTGCTGCGCGCGCGCGCGGTGTGCATTACCGCCGGCGTCGGTGCCTTCATGCCGCGCACGCTGAAGGTGCCAGGGCTGGAGGCTTTTGCCGGCACGCAGTTGTTTTACCGCTTGGATGGCCACAGCGATAGGGTGCGTCTAGCGGGTAAGCATGTGGTGGTACACGGCGGCGACGCGCCTGCAGTGACGCAGGTACTGGACTTGGCTGGCACCGCTCAAGCTGCTATCGCACCGGCCAGCATCACGCTGCAACACCGGCGCGACGTGTTCGATGCCGCCCCTGAGCAACTGGCGCAGTTAGACGCGCTGCGCAGCGCCGGGCGCGTGCAAGTGGCCATCGGCCAAGTCAGCGCCACCGAACAAAAGGGCGGGCGCCTGACCGCACTGCAACTGCTCACGCCCGACGAGCAGCGTCAGCGCCTGCCGCTCGATGTGCTGCTGGTGAGATTGGGTCTGCTGCCGCGCCTAGGCCCCTTGGCCGATTGGGGTTTGGCACTGGAGCGCAAGCAACTGCTGGTGGATACCGCCACCTTTGCCACCAGCACGCCCGGCATCTACGCCGTGGGCGACATCGTCAGCTACCCCGGCAAACGCCGCTTGATCGTCTGCGGTTTCCACGAGGCCACCTTGGCCGCCTTTGCCATTGCCGAGCACTTGTCCGGCCACAGCGTGGTACTAGAATACACCTCCAGCAGCGCCCGCTTGCAACAGCGCTTGGGCGTAGGTGCCAGCGACTGAACTGGCGCACTTTTAGCGCCGCTCCATACCGTCTTGGCGGGTAGCGGAACATTTGCTCGAAGCCGTGCGCTGCGAACACTAAAATCAATTCTTTTACGTTTTGAAATAATTCGTCTGTATGCGCCTGTCTGCCAATGAAACCACCATGCCCAGGCTGCACCTGATTGGTACGCTGGTTTTGGTATTGGTAGTGACCTTGGTGATGGCTGGGTTTTATTCGTGGAGCAACGAGCAAGAGGAAAGCAGCGCTTTTCGGCGCGTCACCCGCGAGCTCATGCAGCAACAAAAGGAGCGCTTATCAGCAGAAATGCGCTCAGCCCTTGACTATGTTGACTTTGTGCGCCTGCGCACCGAAAACGTGCTGCGCAAGCGGGTGGTCGAACAAGTCGATTTGGCCTTAGAGGTAGCGCAAGCGATCCATGCCCAAGAAGCCGAGCGCCGCCCTGCCACAGAGGTGCAAAAACTCATTATTGAAGCCCTGCGCCCGGTGCAATTTTTTGATGGTCGGGGCTACATCTTTATTGATGATATGGAGGGGCGCTTTATTTTGCTACCCACCGCGCCGCAGCTCGAAGGCACTGTCGCGCTAGACAACCGCGATGACCACGGCACCTACATCATGCGCGGCCTGATTGCTGCCGCCAAGCAAATTCCGGGCAGCTCGTTTTTTCGCTACCGCTGGTATCGGCCCGACAATCCGCTGGAAATGGCCGAAAAATTGGCCTATGTGCGCCACTTTCAGCCCTATGACTGGCTGATTGGCAGCGGCGACTACGTTTATGAATGGGAAAGCCGGCAAAAAAACGAAGCGATGCAGCGCCTGCGCTCGCTGCGCTTTGGAAGCAGCGGCACGATTGGTCTCATTTCGCTGGACGGGCGCTCACTCCTGAGTCCCAACGCCCCGGGCATTGAAGGCCAGCTGCCCCAAAACATGCCGCAACAAGAACGAATAGCGCTAGAAAAAATCCATGCCGTCGCCCAAGCGGGCGGCGGTTTTGTCGAATACGAATGGCCGCTCCACGACCAAGCAGCCAACCGCCCTATGGGTCGAAAAACAGCGCTGGTCAGCATCTACGAGCCGTGGGGCTGGGTGCTGGTGACGTCAATGTTTAACGACGAACTGCAGTCCGCACTGAGCGCCGAAACCCAAGCGCACAAACAAACCGCCATGCAACGGCGTTTGCAGCTCTTGCTGCTCTTAGGTGCAGTGCTGTTGCTGGGGCTGCTGGGCTCGTTTGGCTTTTCGCGCTGGTCACGCCACCTGTTTACCAACTACCACCGCGAGCTACAGTCGGCCGCCTCTGACCTGCGCATTGCCGCCATTGCCTTTGAGTCGCAAGAGGGCATGTGCGTCACCGACCCTGACGGCGTGATCTTGCGCGTTAACCAATCTTTCACCTCCATCACCGGCTACAGCGCCGAAGAGGCCGTGGGCAAAACCCCCGCTTTGCTGAAATCGGGACGCCACGATGGCGCTTTCTACACCGCCATGCACGCCGCGCTGGCCAGCACCGGCGTGTGGCAAGGCGAAATCTGGAACCGGCGCAAAGACGGCACCATCTTTCCCGAGTGGCTGACCATCACTGCCGTCAAAACCGATGACGGCGTGGTCTCGCACTTTGTCAGCACCCTGATCGACATTACCCAGCGCAAGGAAGATGAAGAGAAAATTCGCCACTTGGCGTATTACGACCCGCTGACCCTGCTGCCCAACCGCCGCCTGCTGATGGACCGCGTGCAACACGCGCTGGCCACCAGCCGGCGCACGCAGCACTTGGGCGCGCTGATGTTTATTGACTTGGATAACTTCAAGCTGGTCAACGACAGCTTGGGCCACGACAAGGGCGACTTGCTGCTGCGCGAAATGGCGCAGCGCCTGACAGCGGCCGTGCGCGAGGGCGACACCGTCGCCCGCATTGGCGGCGATGAGTTTGTGGTGGTGCTAGAAAACCTCAACACCCACCCGCGCAAAGCCGCACGCCAAGCCGAACAAGTCGCAGAAAAAATACGCCTGTCACTGGCCCAGCCGATGCATTTGGCGGGCCAAGCAGTGCAAGGCTCGTGCAGCATTGGGGTGGTGCTGTTCGCCGACGACACCGCCAGCGCTGATGACCTGATGAAGCACGCCGACTTGGCGATGTACCAAGCCAAAGAGGCTGGGCGCAACATCGTGCGCTTTTTTGACCCCGAAATGCACGCCGCCGTGCTCTACCGCATGACGCTGGAGCAAGACCTGCGCACCGCGCTGCAAGAAGACCAGCTGCTGCTGTTCTATCAGGTGCAAGTGAATGTGCAGGGCCAAGTGATCGGCACCGAGGCGCTGGTGCGCTGGCAGCATCCACAGCGCGGGTTGATCTCTCCGGGCGAATTTATCGCCGTAGCCGAAGAGTCGGGCTTGATTTTGCCGCTGGGCGAATGGGTGCTGCACAAGGCCTGCCAACAGCTGGCCGTGTGGGCCAAAGAGCCCACCCACGCCCACCTGAGCGTTGCGGTCAACGTCAGTGGCCGGCAAATGTTGCAAAGCGATTTTGCCGATCAAGTGCGACATGCGCTCCCCGACACCGGCGCACCGGCCAATCGCCTCAAACTGGAGCTGACCGAAAGCCTGCTGCTGGACAACCCGCAAGACACCATCACCAAAATGACCGAACTCAAAGCCCACGGCGTGGGTTTCTCGCTGGACGACTTTGGCACCGGCTACTCGTCACTGGCCTATTTGCGCCAGCTGCCAATGGACCAAATCAAAATTGACCAAAGCTTTGTGCAAAACATCGTTACCGACCCGCGCGCCACGGCCATCGTGCGCACCATTGTCACGCTGGCCGACAACCTCGGCCTGAGCGTGATTGCCGAGGGCGTAGAAACCCAAGCCCAGCGCGACAGCCTGCTGGCCAACGGCTGCTTTGCCTACCAAGGCTATTTGTTTGGCCGCCCAGTGCCGATAAATGAGATCAAATTGGCCTTTAGCCCTTTAGATACGAGCGCTAGCAGCTCTACATTTGATAGCGAGGTGTTGTAGTTATGACCCTGTCTCACCCTTTGGCCCAGCTCAAAGACCCCAGCCTACTCAAGACCGACGCGCTGATTGGCGGCGTTTGGACACCGGGCCACAGCCGCTTTGCGGTACACGACCCGGCCACTGGCGCGCATTTGGCCGACGTTGCCAACTTGAGCGCTGCCGACGCGCAAGCCGCCATTGCCGCCGCCAACGCCGCGTGGCCGGCGTGGCGCAGCCAAACCGCTAAGCAGCGCAGCAGCGTCCTGCGCCAGTGGTACGACCTGCTCATCGCCCACGCCGACGACTTGGCGCGCATTCTGACCGCCGAGCAAGGCAAGCCGCTGGCCGAGGCCAAAGGCGAAGTGCTGTACGGCGCCAGCTTTGTCGAGTGGTTCGCCGAAGAAGCTAAGCGTGTCAACGGCGAGACGCTGGCGCAGTTCGACAACAACCGCCGCCTGCTGGTGCTGAAACAGCCGATTGGCGTGTGCGCGGCGATTACGCCGTGGAATTTTCCGCTGGCCATGGTTACGCGCAAAGTCGCGCCGGCGCTGGCCGCTGGCTGCACCGTGGTCATCAAACCGGCCGAGTTGACCCCGCTGACGGCACTGGCCGTGTGCGAATTGGCGGTGCGCGCGGGCATTCCCGCTGGCGTGCTGAACATCTTGAGCGCCGACGCCGACAACTCGATTGCCATTGGCAAGGTGCTGTGCGCCAGCCCGGTGGTGCGCCACCTCAGCTTTACCGGCTCCACCGAAGTCGGGCGCATCTTGATGGCGCAATCGGCACCGACCATCAAGAAAATGTCGCTGGAACTGGGCGGCAACGCGCCGTTCATCGTTTTTGACGACGCGGACATCGACAGCGCGGTCGAAGGCGCTTTTGCCAGTAAATACCGCAATGCCGGTCAAACCTGCGTCTGCACCAACCGTTTTTACGTACAAGAAGCGGTGTACGACGAATTCGTCAGCAAATTTGCCGCCAAGGTCAAAACCGCCAAAGTCGGCAACGGCTTTGAAGACAGCGTCAGCCAAGGCCCGCTGATCGAAGAAGCCGCGCTGGAGAAAGTGCAACGCCACGTCGATGACGCTGTGGCTAAGGGCGGTCAAGTGCTGGCGGGCGGCAAACGGCTGACCACGCTCGGCTCCGGCCAGTTCTTTGAGCCGACGGTGATTGCCAACGCCAGCGCCGACATGCTGTGCGCGCGCGAAGAAACCTTTGGCCCCTTCGCGCCGGTGTTCAAATTCAAGACCGAGCAAGAAGCCATCGCCGCCGCCAACGACACCGAGTTTGGCTTGGCCAGCTACTTCTACAGCCGCGACGTCGGCCGCATTTTTCGCGTCGGCGAGGCGCTGGAATACGGCATGGTCGGCATCAATGTCGGCGTTTTGGCGACCGAGCATGTGCCCTTTGGCGGCGTCAAACAGTCGGGCTTGGGGCGCGAAGGCTCGCACTACGGCATGGACGATTACGTCGAAATCAAGTACCTGTGCTTGGGCGATATTCAGCAATAAGCCGCCCTATAATCCACAGCTTCGCGGGTGTCGTTCAATGGTAGGACTCTTGCTTCCCAAGCAAACAACGCGGGTTCGATTCCCGCTACCCGCTCCAGCTTTATTTCCAGTTTCAGCTCCAGCCAGCGCGGCTCAAGCTGACAACAACGCCACCGGCCGCTGACCACCGCGATCCGTGCCCCCCAGCTGAAACACCGCCACCACCTGCACTAAATCGGCGGCTTGGCTGCGCAGGCTGTCGGCTTCGGCGGCCATTTCTTCGACCAAGGCGGCGTTTTGCTGCGTCACCAAGTCCATTTGCTGCACCGCCTCGCCCACTTGGCTGACGCCTTGGGCTTGCTCGCGGCTGGCGGCGCTGATTTCGCCCATCAACTGCGTGACGCGGTCGATGGCGGCGACCACTTGCTCCATCGTCGCGCCGGCTTTATCGACCAGCGCCGTGCCAGCGTCTACCCGCTGCACGCTGCTTTGGATCAGCGTTTTGATCTCTTT
>JAGNSH010000093.1 GCA_017988165.1 Giesbergeria sp.
CTGTTTGCGCCAGACCCAGCAGCACAGCCGTGACCTGCTGCGCCAGTGCCGCATCCACATCGTTACGCACCATGACCGAGTTGTTCACCAGCGGCGGCGTCTCCCACGCTACTTGCAATTGGGCGGCCTCTTCGGGGTGGTCTTGCTGAAACTGGCGCCAAGGCGGTGGCCACGTGGCACCGGCGGCGGTTTGCTTGAGATAGACATTCATGATGGACGACTCTTGCGAGCCGACGTAGATGTTTTGAATATCACGCTGGATGTTGATGCCGTGCGCGTGCAGATAGGCTTGCGGCAAGATGGCCGCCGCCAGCGCGGTGTACGAGGGGTAACTGACGCTTTTGCCCTTCAAATCGGCCGGCTGCGCGATACCAGCGTCTTTGCGCACCACAAAAATGCCTTTGAAGTCCGACGCATCGCCGGCCATTGCTATCACGTGGTAGCCGGCTTGGATGGCTTGTAAGGTTTGCCAAGGGTTGGGCAGTAAAAATTCAGGCCCGCGCTGGCGAAATTTGGTTTCAAACGCCTGGTAGTTGCGTGATGACTCCAACGCAAACTTCACGCTGGGCAGTTGGCGGTTGAGGTGCTCCACCAAGGGCTGATAGGCGGCGTGAAGTTTTTGGGGGTTGTGCAGCGGGTGCACTGCCAGTCGGTACACCGGCACTTGGCCCGGTTGGGGCTGGTCGCTGTAGTGCAAGCTGGCCGTGGGTGCATCGGGCATACAGGCCGCCAGCGCAGCACTGCCCAAAAGCGGTGCCAACAGCTTGAACAAGGCGCACCATCGTGGAGTGTGTGTATGGGTGCTGGGCATAGCTCGCTTCGGTGGGGGCGACGGGGCCTATTGTTCAGATGACGCAATGGACTGCCATTGTGCTTGGATAGTAGCCAATTAACCATTTTTAAAAATAGTCTGATGAAAACTGCACGCTTGTTCACGGTGACCGGGTGCCGGGCCTTGTTGGCCTTGTTGATTTTTTCTGCCATGCCGGCGCTGGCCGCAGGCGCCGCGCCAGCGCCGGCGCCTGCGCCTGCGGTGAAATTTGTCGAAGTGGCGGCCAGCGCCGACACCCTGCGCCTGTTGCGCAGCGGCGGCTACGCCCTGTACCTGCGCCACGGCCCGACCGACAACGCCATTGCCGACCGCTTTCCCAGCGTCGACCTGAACGACTGCAGCACGCAGCGCCCGTTGACCGAAGCTGGCCAGCAACTCATGGCCCAGGTGGGCGCGTCGATGCGCCAGGCCGGCATTGTGATTGGCGAGTTCAAGGTCAGCCCAATGTGCCGGGCCCAGCGCAGTGCAGCAGCGGCGTTTCCCCAACTGGTGCCGGTGCTCGACCAGCAGCTGATGTACGTGGCCAACTTCACTGACCGCGAGAAAGCGCCCATCATCGCCAACACCCGCCGGCTGCTGTCAGCGCCGGTGCTGGATGGCAAGAACCGCTTGGTGCTGGCGCACGCCCCGAATCTGATGGACTTGATGGGCTACTTTCCTAAAGAGGGCACGCTGGTCATCTTTCGGCCCAAGGGCGAGGACGGTTTTGAGTATGTGGCCAGCGTGCTGCCGACAGCTTGGGCAGGCTTGTTGCCATGAGCCTTAAAGACATCAAAAGCCTGCGTTTTTTGCTCAGTTTATTTTTGCCGGTGGCGGGCGTCGTGCTGCTGGCCGGAGCGCTGAACTGGGTGTCTTTCTCCAATTTGCGCCAAGACTATTTGGACACCGTGGCGCACCAAGAGCAAGACTCGCGGCGCATTGCCGAAATTTCCAGCCTCAACCACCACATGGCGCAGGTGCAAATTGAAGTCGGCGAGATGCTGGAAAAAGGCGCCAGCGGTGCGGTCGATGAGGGGCAGATGTATCTGTTTCACTCCGACGTCGTCAACCGCTTGGCGCTGTTGCAGGCCACCATCCAAGCGATGCAGACCGACGCCAGCTCGCAGGATGAGTTGCTGTAGGCGCAGGGCGATTTTCAAAACTACCACCGCTTTCTCATCATGGCCACCGACCTGGCCAGCATCGACCCGCTGGATGCCATGCGCCACGCCTTTTCTGCCTCTCAGGCCCATGTGAAGGTGGCCGAGCATCTGCACTCGATTGCCAACACCATTGCGCTTGAAATTACGCAGCACAACCAGGAAAACGCCCAAGCCTTCAAGACGCAGGCAGTCCACACCGGCGTGCTGGGCGCGGTGATGATGGCGGCGGTGTTGCTGCTGTGGCTGTTGATTTCAGAGCGCGTCACGCGCCGCCTGTCGCGCTTGTCCGAGGCACTGAGCGCCTTTGAGCAAAACGACACCAATCCGCCCACGCTGCCCATGGTCAGGCGCTTGAGCCAGCAAAAAAACAGCCTGCTGCGCGACATGGCGGTGTCGGTGCTGGCGTTTCGCGACAGCATCATGGCGCGCCAACAAGCCCAGTACGACCTGGCCGAGCGCATGAAGGAGCTGTCCTGCCTGTATGACGTCAAGGCCCTGACGGAGAACCGCAGCGGCGCGCTGAGCGACATCTTGGCGGCAGTGGTGCAGCGCCTGCCTGCCGGCCTGCGCTACCCGGAACGCGCTGTGGGGTGGATTGATTACCAGGGCCAGCGCTATGGCAGCCGCGCGGACGGCGAATCCTTGAGCGTGCGTTTTGGCGGCACGGCGCAGCAGCCCGACCTGTTGGGCGTTGCCTACACCGCGCCGCTGCCGGCCGATGCCGGTGCGCCGTTTTTGACCGAGGAAGAAACTTTGCTGGCCGCCATGGCCCAGCGCCTGAGCGACATGGTGGCCATGCGCCGCTCGCAGGCATTGCTGGCGCAGTCTGACCGCGCCTTGCGCACCGCGCGGCAATGCGCACAACTGTTGATTCGCGCGCTGCACGAAGACCAGTTGATGCAGGACATCTGCCGCCTGGCGGTGGAAGTGGGCGGCTACCGCGTGGCGTGGGTGGGCTTGGCGCAGCACGACGCGGCGTGCTCGGTGCTGCCGGTGGCCAGCTTTGGCTTTACCGACAACTATTTGCAGACGGCGCAGATTTCTTGGGCCAATGTGGTGCGCGGCCAGGGCATTACCGGCACGGCTATCCGCGAGGCCCGCACTACCGTGGCGCGCGACATTTTGACCAACCCGGCCATGGCGCCGTGGCACGAAGCTGCTGTGCAGAACGGCTACGGATCGTCCGTCTCCATGCCCTTGTTTGATGAACAAGGGCAGTGCTTTGGCGCGTTGAGTTTGTATGCCGCCGAGGTCGATGCCTTCAGCGAGGCCGAAGTCGAGCTGCTCAACGAAATGGCCAACGACCTGTCCTTTGGCATCCGCACCCTGCGCACCCGCGCGGCCCTGCATGCCAACTACGCCGAAATGCGCAAGCTGTCGCTGGTGGTCGAGCAAAGCCCCAACGCCATCATCATCACCAACATGGAGCCGCGCATCGAGTACGTCAACGAGGCCTTCGTGCGCAACACCGGCTTTAGCCGCGAACAGGTGCTGGGCCAAAACCCCAGCCTGCTCAAGTCCGAAAAAACCCCAGCGGCCACTTACCAAGCCATGTGGCAAACGCTGGGCGAGGGGCGCGCCTGGAGTGGCGAGTTGACCAACAGCACCCACGATGGCCAAGACCAAATCGAGGCGGCCATCATCATTCCGCTGATCCAGAGCGACGGCGCCATCACGCATTACGTCGCCATCAAGGAAGACATCACCGAGAAAAAACGCATGGGCGATGAGCTGGCAAGGCACCGCGAGCACCTGGAAGTGTTGGTGGTCGAGCGCACCGAGGCCTTGGCGCGCAAAGAAGACGAGCTGCGTTTGCTGCTTGAATCCACCTCGGAAGGCATTTTTGGCGTCGGCGCCGACGGCCGCATCACCTTTGCCAACGCGGCGGCGGTGCAGATGCTGCGCTATGGCGATGCCGCGCAACTGGTGGGCCAGCCCAGCCACACCGCCTTGCACCGCAGCCGGGCGGACAGCGGCGACAGCGCCCCGCAGGACAACCGCATCGAACACGCCATGCGTGCCAACGCGGCAGTGCGCTGCGACACCGAAGTGTTCTGGCGCCAGGACGGCAGCAGCTTTGCCGTGGCCTACGCCGCCGCGCCCCTGGTGCGCCATGGCGCAGTCGTTGGCATGGTGGTGGCGTTTCAGGACATCACCGAGCGCAAGCGCGCCGAAGTGGCGCTGCTGCAGGCCAAGGCCAGCGCGGAAGCAGCCACGCGCAGCAAGAGCGACTTTTTGGCCAATATGAGCCACGAAATTCGCACCCCCATGAACGCCATCATCGGCATGAGCCACCTGGCGCTGAAAACCAACTTGGACAAAAAGCAGCGCAACTACCTTGAAAAGGTGCTGCGCTCGGGCCAGAACCTGCTGGGCATCATCAATGACATCCTGGATTTTTCAAAAATAGAAGCTGGCCAGATGCACATGGAGACGGTGGACTTCAATCTGGACGACGTGATGGACAACCTGGCCCACCTGGTCGGCCTGAAAACCGAGGACAAGGGGCTGGAACTGCTGTTTGACACCGCGCCCGACGTGCCCACGGCCTTGATTGGCGACCCGCTGCGCCTGGGCCAGGTGCTCATCAACCTGGGCAACAACGCCGCCAAATTCACCGAGCGCGGCGAAATTGTTGTCGGCATTGACAAGGTGGCCGACCACGATGGCGGCGTGCAACTGCATTTCTGGGTGCGCGACACCGGCATCGGCATGAGCGCCGAGCAGTGCCAAAAAATGTTCCAAAGCTTCAGCCAGGCCGATACCTCGACCACGCGCAAATACGGCGGCACCGGGCTGGGGCTGGCCATTTCCAAGAAGCTGGTCGAAGCCATGCACGGCAAAATCTGGCTGGAAAGCGCCGTCGGCCAAGGCTCCACGCTGCACTTTGAGGCGCGTTTTGGCGTCCAGGCCCAGCCCTACCCCCGGCGTATGTTCAATGCCCAAGAGCTGCAAGGCGTGCGCCTGTTGGTGGTGGACGACAACGCCGCCGCACGTGAAATTTTGGCCACCATGGCCCACAGCTTCGGGCTGGAAGTCGATACCGCCAGCGATGGCGCTGAGGCACTGCGCAAGGTGGCCGCGGCAGACCAGCAGGCGCTGCCCTACGACCTGGTGCTGATGGACTGGAAAATGCCGCAGATGGACGGCGTGGAAACCGCGCACCACTTGCAGCGCACACACGCCAGCCGCGTGCCGACCGTCATCATGGTCACCGCCTATGGCCGCGACGATGCCTTGGCCAGCGCCGGCGAGCGCGGCGTGGCGCTGCACACCGTGCTGACCAAGCCGGTGACGCCGTCGCACCTGCTCGAAGCCATTGGCGAGGCGCTGGGCAAAGGCAGCGCCGTCATCACCCGCAAAGAAGTGCGCGCCGACGGCTACGCCGAGGCCGCGCGCCAGCTCCAGGGGGCCCGGCTGTTGCTGGTGGAAGACAACGACTTGAACCAGGAGTTGGTGATGGATTTGCTGGCCGACGCCGGCATCAGCGTGGTGCTGGCCGAGCACGGCCAGGAGGCGCTGGACATCCTGGCGCAAGACCCTCACTTTGACGGGGTGTTGATGGACTGCCAAATGCCGGTGATGGACGGCTACACCGCCACGCGCGCCCTGCGCAAAAAACCCGCCTTCAACCACCTGCCCATCATCGCCATGACCGCCAGCGCCATGGTCGGCGATAAAGAAAAGGTGCTGGCCGCCGGGATGTGCGACCACATTGCCAAGCCGCTCGACGTAGCGGCGATGTTTGTCACCTTGGCCCAATGGATTCACCCGGCGGCAGCAGCCAAAGCAGCGCAAGATAATGCAAATTTAATAGCTGCTGCGGTAGACGGTATAAGCGCTAGCGGCCATTTTGATGATTTATTTTTGCCGGGTATTGATACCGAGTTTGGCCTAGCCACGGCCTTGCACAAACCGGCGCTGTACCGGCGCTTGCTGATTAAGTTCCGAGACCGACAGGCGCACTTTGCGGCGCTGTTTGCCCAAGCGCGCACTGGCACCGATAGCAGCGCTGCCCAGCGCTGCGCCCACACGCTGCGCGGCACGGCGGCCACCGTCGGCGCCAAGGGCGTGCAGGCCGCAGCCGCAGCGCTGGAGCTGGCGTGCCAGCAGCCCACCAGCGCGGCGCACATCGAGCCCTTGTTGCAGCAAGTGCTGCAAGCACTGGAGCCCGTGGTGCGCGGCCTGCAAGCGCTGGGCGACGAAGACCCGGGCCTGAGCGCCGCCGCGCCGCCCGCCGTGGCCCTACCGATAAATGCCGACCAACTGAGCGCCCTGCGCCAACGCTTGGTGGCGCTGCTAGAGCGCGGTGACGCCAGCGCTTTAGACCTGTGCGCGCAGCAAGCGGCGCCGCTGGCTGCGGCCTACCCAGCGCACTGGCCCGCCATTGCCGACAGCATCAGCCACTTTGACTTTGAAGCCGCGCTGGCGCTGCTGGAAAATAAGGGGATACTGGCCAAAATGTAATTTTTTGCACCACGCCCCTGTTGCAACCCATGCGGCGCCTGCCGACCTGAAACCAGCCACCTTATGCAATATTCAACCCATGGGCTGATGAAGCCCACGATTTTGGTCGTTGACGACACGCCCGACAACCTGTCGCTGCTGCGCGAGCTGCTCAAAGTGGACTACCAAGTTCAGTTGGCCAACGGCGGCGAACGCGCCTTGAAGCTGGCCGCCCTGGCGCCGCACCCCGACCTGATATTGCTCGACATCATGATGCCCGACATCGACGGCTACGAAGTCTGCCGCCGGCTCAAGTCCAACCCCCTGACGCGCCACATCCCGGTGCTGTTTGTCACCGCCAAGTCCGACGTGGCAGACGAGCAGCACGGGCTGGAAATGGGCGCCGTGGACTACATCACCAAACCCATCAGCCCGCCCATCGTGCTGGCGCGCATCAAAATTCACCTGGCCCTGAAGACCCACGCCGACTTTTTGCGCGACAAAAGCCATTTTTTAGAAGCCGAAGTCACCAAGCGCACGCGCGAGGTCACGGCCATTCAGGACGTAACCATTTTGGCGATGGCCTCGCTGGCCGAAACGCGCGACTCCGAGACCGGCAACCACATTCGCCGCACCCAGTTTTACGTCAAGGCACTGGCCCAGCATTTGTCAACGCAACCCCAATTTGCAGCCCAACTGACAGACAGCTACATCCAAATGCTGTTCAAGTCAGCGCCGCTGCACGACATTGGCAAAGTGGGCATTCCAGACCGCATTTTGCTCAAGCCCGGCAAACTGGAGCCGCACGAATTTGAGGTGATGAAAACCCACACCACGCTGGGCCGCGACGCCATCGAGCACGCTGAAAAGCAGCTCGGCATGAGCGTGCCGTTTTTATCCATGGCCAAAGAAATTGCGCTGTCGCACCAGGAAAAATGGGATGGCTCGGGCTATCCAGAAGGTTTGGTCGGCCAGGCCATTCCTTTATCGGCGCGCCTGATGGCCGTGGCCGATGTGTACGACGCGCTGATCAGCCGGCGCGTTTACAAAGAAGGGATGTCCCACGCCAAGGCCGTGGCCATCATCCAAGAAGGCTATGGCCGCCACTTTGATCCCGATGTGGTGGATGCCTTCTTGGCGCTGCAGCCAGAGTTTCAGGACATCGCCGCCCGTTTTGCCGACTCGCCAGACGATATCGAGCGCAAGAAAACGCAGCTCAAACACCTGATCCACCCCGACTTGTCACCAGCTGCGACGTAAAAAACCAGCCAGCGCTGCTTGTGGTGGTCAAGTCTTTTCGGACACTTCGACACTTCAATAGGTTTTTTAATTGCCGATTGATGCTCGAAAGCAATGGGTGACAAGTTACCCAGTGTTGAATGCAAGCGCTGTGCGTTGTAAAAATTGACAATGCAGTGCGCCACGTCTTGTGTGGCCTCGGCGTGGTTGGCGTAATCTTTTTGCCAAACGCGCTCTGTCTTCAAATTCAGAAAGAAGCGCTCCACCACA
>JAGNSH010000094.1 GCA_017988165.1 Giesbergeria sp.
GGCACCCACGGCGGCCACAGCATGCCGTCCAGCCGAGGCACTGGCCCATCTGGCCAACCTGACCCCATGCGCACCAGCGTCGACAGCATGGCCGAGCGCGGCCGTCGCGGTGGTGGCGGTGGTGGCTACCGCAGCGGCGGTGGCGGTGGCGGCGGTGGTGGATATGGCGGCGGCGGTGGCGGCGGATCGCGTGGCCCCGGCGGCCCACGTGGCGGATCGTTCAGCCGTTAAGCGCAGCTAACGCCCGCACACTCTCCCAACCCTTACAAGCCCTTTATTGGGCTTGTTTTTAATCAAAACAGCCTGCAGCCCTTTATTAGCAAGCGCTTGCAGCTATTAATTAAAGAGCAAAAGTCTCCCAGACTATGACCCTGTCTTCGTACTTTGGTGCTGCGCGCCGCGCTGGCCCACCTGCTTTACCGTCAGCGTTACTGCCAGCCTCTGCGCCGCGCAGCTATGGCGGGCCATTGACTGCGCTGCTGGCCGCCGCCTTGCTGTCGGCCTGTGGCAGTACGCCGCTGCCACCGTGGGACGCAGCCAAAGCACCGCTGCCACCCAAGCAGCGCCCCGTGGGCGGCGTACCACCGCGCATCACCCCGACAGTTCCCGGCGTCGTCATGACGGCGCCGCCGCTGGCCGCGCCGCCGCTGGCGCCCGCAGCTGAAGCGCCACCCGGCGCCATCGCCACACCCGTGCATATGCGCGAGATTGGCGAGCTGCCCTACAACGCCAGCGTGGCGGCGCGCTTTCCTGACCCCGGCACCCGCTACACCACGCCGGGGCTGGCGCCCGATCGGCGCTCTTTCACCACCAACGCCGAACTGGGCCAGTGGCTGCGCCGCCTGAGCGAAACGCCCTCGGCCAACGGCACCCGCGCCACACTGCGAGAGATTGGCCGCTCGCAGCGCGGCACGCCCATCGAAGCGCTAATCATCACCCGCGCCCAAGCCGCCACCCCCGACAGCTTGGACGCCACCCAGCACCCCACCATCGTGCTGATAGGCCAGCAGCATGGCGACGAACCCGCCAGCAGCGAAGCCTTGCTAGTAGTCGCCCAGCAGCTGATCCAAGGGCCGCTAGAGCCGCTGACCCACCGCCTCAACGTCATCGTTGTGCCGCGCGCCAACCCCGACGGCGCCGAAGCGGGCAGCCACGCCACCGCCAACGGCATCGACATGGACAGCGATCACTTGCTGCTAAGCACCCCCGAGGCGCAAGCGCTGGCCGTATTGGTGCGCGACTACCGCCCGATTGCCGTGCTGGACGCGCACGAATTCACCGTTGCCGGGCCGTACCTAGACAAATTCAAGGCGCTGCAGTCCTACGACGCCTTGCTGCAATACGCCACCACGGCCAACGTGCCGGCGTTTTTGACCAAAGCCTCGCAAGAGTGGTACCACCAGCCAATGGTGCGCGCCCTTAAAACGCAAAGCCTCAGCAGCGAATGGCTCTACACCCTGTCAAGCGAGCCCAATGACGTGCAGTTGTCGATGGGTGACGCCCGTCCAGAAAGCGCGCGCAACGTCAATGGCCTGAAAAACGCCGTCAGCTTGGTGGTCGAATCGCGCGGCATTGGTCTGGGCCACACCCACATCCAGCGGCGCGTACACACCCACGTCACCGCCATCACCAGCGCACTGCACAGCAGCATCGAGCGCGCCGAGAGCCTAGAGCAAGTGCGCTCCTTCGTCGTGCGCGACATCAGCGCCCAAGCCTGCCGCGATCAGGTCGTGGTCGACGCCGCCAGCACGCCCGAGCAGCGCGACATCACCCTGCTCGACCCCGACACCGGCGCCGACAAAGTCGTGCAGGTGGACTGGAACTCGTCGCTGAAGCTGCGCACGCTGCAATCACGCGCGCGCCCCTGTGGCTACTGGCTATCGGCCAACGCCAGCGCAGCCATCGAGCGCCTGAACCTGCTGGGCGTGCAGGTGCTGCGCGTGGCCGAGCAAGGCTCGCTGCTGGCCGACACCTACCAGCAAACCGGCAGCTCGGCGCCAACGCCGCAAGAAGCGCTGGCCACCTTGAACGGCCAACCCAGCCCGCAGCGGGTGCAAGTGGCCTTGGTGCGCAGCGCCATCGACGCGCCCGCCGGCAGTTACTACGTGCCGCTCAACCAGCCCTTGGCTGCCTTGGTCGTCGCCGCACTGGAGCCCGACACGCCAAGCAGCTACTTCGCCCACCGCCTGATTGGCGACTTGGCCGACACCGCCCGCATCATGTCCACGCCGACACTGTTATTTGAAGAAAGTGAATAAAAATGGGTAGAAACGGCCTCTAGCCCTTATGCAGCAAGCGGTCGTAGCTCTTATTTTGATAGTTAAATTCGAGTCTGGTCTGCTGCCAGCCAGCACCGATGCCAATCGCCCTTAGAATCAGCGGCTCGCGGCGTTAACTCAGCTGGATAGAGTACCCGGCTTCTACCCGGGCTGTCGGGGGTTCGAGTCCCTCACGCCGCGCCAAAGCATTGCAAAGCCCCCTTGCCTTACACCGGCAACGGGGCTTTTTTATTGCCTCACGCCATCTTTGCTGGCGAGCTCATCGGCCACGGCTTCGTAGACCACTTGGCGCACCACCGATTCGACTTCTTCGCGCAGTCGCGGTAGTACCGATCGGGTTTGCTCTTGCACTACCGTGGCGATGGCGTCGCGCAGGCGCTGGTCTAGCGCCATGTCAACGCGCTGCATCAGGCGGTGGACTAACAGCTCCTCAAAACCATCTGAAATTTGCGGCGGCGTTTCAATCGGCGCCGCAGTCACCGGCGCCACTGGTGTCATTGGTGCCACTGGCGCTATTGCCGCCACGGGCGGCGCTGGCGCTGGGGTGCTGTCGGGCACCACCTGGGTCAAGGTGGGCACAAAACGCGGCGGCTGTCTGGGGGGCTTGCTCATGGGGCAATTTTCAGCTTTTTAATTTTCAGCTTTTCAATACCAAATCATGGCGCACGATGGCGTAGCCGCGCTGGATGTAGTCGCGCCAGCGGCTGCGCGCTTGGTGGCGATCCCATTCATCGCTGGCGCTGACCACTTCAATCAAGTGCGCAAAGCGCTCAAAACCGACCGGCACTTGGTCGCCTAAATTCAGCAATACCTGCGGCTGCGCGATTTGTGCGATTTGGCTGGGCTCGCTCAATAGCAGCAGCGGTGAGGCGTCTTGCACATAGGCGGGGCTGTCAGCGCGCGCGTGGGCTAAAAATTCTTGCGGCGCCAAGCTCCACAGCCGCGTGCTGAGTTCGTCTAATAAAGCAGCGCCAGCGGTGATGACCAAGTGGCGGCCACTGCGCGACATTTTTCTGGCAAAGCGGCAGGCGTAAGCCAGTTTGTCCGGCGCATTGAAGTGAAAAGCAACTTCGGTCATCACCACGCTGGGCTTACTTGGCGCTGGTTTTGCGGGCAGGCGCTTTTTTGGCGACTGGCGCTTTGGCCTTGGCTGGCGTCGTAGCCGCCGCTTGCAATAAGTAATGCAGCAGCAAGCCGACCGGGCGGCCAGTGGCGCCCTTGGCGGCGCCACTTTTCCAGGCGGTACCGGCAATGTCCAAATGGGCCCACGGAAAGTCGCCAACAAAGCGCTGCAAAAACTTGGCCGCTGTGACCGAGCCAGCTGGGCGACCGGCGACGTTAGCCACGTCGGCAAAGTTGGTTTTCAGGCCGTCGGCGTACTCGTCGTCCAGCGGCATGCGCCAGCACAGGTCTTGCGCGCTCTCGCCCGCAACCAGCAAGGCTTGGGCCAAGGCGTCGTCGCTAGAGAACAAGCCGCTGCGCACGCCGCCCAAGGCAATTACGCAGGCGCCGGTCAGCGTGGCAATGTCGATCACGGCGGCGGGCTTGAGGCCAGCGGCGTAGGTCAAGGCATCGCACAGCACCAGCCGGCCTTCGGCGTCGGTGTTCAAAATCTCGATGGTTTGGCCGCTCATGCTGGTGACCACGTCGCCGGGTTTGAGGGCGCGGCCATCGGGCATATTTTCGCAAGCGGGGATCAGGCCGACGACGTTGACGCTGGGCTGCAACTCGGCCAGTGCGCGAAACACGCCCAGCACGCTGGCAGCGCCGCACATATCAAACTTCATCTCATCCATCTCAGCGCCCGGCTTGAGCGAGATGCCGCCCGAGTCAAAGGTGATGCCCTTGCCCACCAGCACGATGGGCGCTTGGGTTTTGGCAGCGCCGCTGTAGCGCAGCTCAATAAAGCGCAGCGGCTCTGCCGTACCTTGGGCCACTGCCATAAAGGCGCCCATGCCCAGCTTGGCGACTTCGGTCGGGCCCATCACTTTGCACTGGATGCCGGGGTGTTCGGTCAAGCCTTTGGCCGCGTCGGCCAGCAGCGTGGGAGTGGCGTAGTTGGCTGGGCGGTTGCCCCATTCGCGCGCCAATTCAACGCCGACCACGGTGGCCACGCTGTACTCAAACGCCTGCATGACGGCGCCAGTATCGGCCACGCCAATGATCACGCGGTTGAGCGTGCGCGCCTCGGCCTTGGGCTTGGTGGTGGTGTAGACGTAGCTGGCCTGCGCCGCGCCCTGCACGGCGGCCACCACGGCATCGCTAGAGGCCGCGCCGGCAAAGCACAGCACCGCGCGCTTGATGGACGCTGCCCGCAGCACCGGCGCAGCCGCTTGCAGTCCCAAGCGCACCCCGCGTGCATCGCCCGCGCCCACACCCAGCAACACTACGCGGCGCGCGGCCACGCTGGGCACTTGGTACAGCGACAGGTTTTGGCCGGCTTTGGTGCTCAGGTCAGCGCTTTTAAGCGCCCGCGCCACCAAAGTCGATAAAACATCGGTGCCGGGCGTAAAGCCATCGGCCACCAGCAGCACCAGCAAGTCGCATTTTTCTGCTGCCGCTTCGGCCAGCCCCAGTGTCTTTAGATCAAAGTTCATAATCAGCCCTTTTCTTTCGCGCCCATGTTATTCGATTCATCCCTGCGCAAAGAGCTGGCGCGCGGCTTTGGCGCCACGCTGGTGGTGCTGGTCACGGTGGTCATGACCATGATGCTGATCCGCACACTGGGTCAGGCCGCCCGTGGCAGCGTCAATCCTTCCGACATTATTTTGGTGATGGGCTTTACCGTGCTGGGCCAGTTGCCGACCATTTTGTGCCTGAGCCTGTTTATCGCCATCGTTGCCACACTCTCGCGGATGTACCGCGACAGCGAAATGGTGATCTGGTTTGCCAGCGGACAAGGCCTGACCAGTTTGCTCAAGCCGCTGCTGCGCTTTGCCTGGCCGGTGATGGTGGTGGTGGCCACGCTGGCGCTGGTGGTCTGGCCGTGGGCCAACCAGCAAATCCAAGGGCTGCGCACGCAGTACGAGCAGCGCAACGATGTCGAGCGCATTGCACCGGGCGAGTTTCAAGAATCAGCCAACGGCAGCCGGGTGTTTTTTATCGACAAAGACAGCCCCGACCCGCAGGCGGCCAACAACGTGTTTATTGCCGCCTCGCAGCCGGACGGCGAATCCGTCACTTCAGCGCGCAGCGCGCGGCTTGAAGCGCGCTCTGGCGAGCGCTTTGTGCTGCTCAACAACGGCCAGCGGGTCGAATCTTCTAGCAGCAAGCCGGGCTTAAAAATCAGCGAATTTAGCGAATACGGTACGCGCCTAGGCCAAGCCCCCAGCAGCGGCCCGGACGCTGGCAACGTCAAAACCCGCAGCACAGCACAACTGCTGATGCAAACCGAGCCGATACAGCAAGCCGAGTTGGCGTGGCGGCTGGGACTGGCCATAGCGACGTTTAACTTTGTGGTGCTGGCACTGGCGCTGTCGAGCGTCAACCCCCGTGCCAGCCGCAGCGCTAACTTGGTGTTTGCGCTGTTTGCTTTCATTGTTTATTACAACTTTATGGTGCTGGGACAAAGTTGGATTGGCACTGGCAAGGTGACTTTGCTGCCATTTTTACTGCTGTTGCACGGCGGCATCTTCGCTTTTTCTGCCCTGCTGCTGGCGGTGCGGCACAACCATTGGTCACTGCGTCCGTGGTGGCAGCGCCGGAGGACGGCATGAGCACCATTCGCCGCTTTATCTACCGCGAAGTCATCTTGGCGGTGCTGTTTGTCACGCTGGGTTTTTTGGCGCTGTTTTTCTTTTTTGACCTGATCGATGAGCTGCGCTGGGTCAACAGCAGCGGCGGTGCCTACCAAGCTTCGCAAGCGGCGCTGTTTGTCGCGCTGGCTATTCCCAGCCATTTGTACGAGTTGCTACCCATCACGGTGCTGATTGGCACCATCTACGTGATGGCGCGGCTGGCGCAAAGCTCTGAATTCACCATCTTGCGCACCAGCGGCCTGGGCCCGGGCCAAGCGCTGGGAATGCTGCTGACGCTGGGCGCGGCGTTTGTGCTGCTGACCTTTGCCGTGGGCGACTACATAGCGCCGTGGAGTGACCGCGCCGCCGAACAGGTCAAGGGGCGCTACCTCGGCAAAATGACCGCTGGTGCCACTGGGGCGTGGCTCAAAGAGCGCCAAGGCGATCACTCTTATGCCATCAACGTGCGCGCCATTGGCAGCGACGGCACCATGGACAAGCTGCGCATTTTTGAATTCAACGCCGCCGGGCGCCTGACCGAGCAAACCTACGCCGAAAGCGCCCGTTTTGAGCCCGATGGCGCCTGGGTGCTGGCGCAAGTGCGCCGCAGCAGCTTTCACAGCCGCGGCGCTGACGAGGCCTACGTGCAGCACCAACAACTGCCCACACTGCGCTGGCCGACCAGCCTGACTACCGACATGGTGGCCGCGGCCGTGCTCAAGCCCGACCGCATGGCGACCATCGACCTGTTTCAGTACATCCGCCACTTGGAAGCCAACGGCCAAACCGCCCAGCGCTACGAAATCGAGTTTTGGCGCAAGGTGTTCTACCCGCTCAGCTGTCTGGTGATGGTGGTGCTGGCCCTGCCGTTTGCCTATTTGCACTTTCGCTCGGGCAGCGTCACGGGCTACGTGTTTGGTGGGGTGATGGCCGGCATCAGCTTCTTTTTGCTCAACAACGTGTTTGGCTACGCCGGCAACCTGCAAAACTGGTCGCCGTGGCTGACGGCGGCAGCGCCCGGCATGATTTACTCGCTGCTTTCGCTGGCGGCTTTTGGCTGGCTGGTATTGCGGCGCTAACCTGCGTTTTTTTAGAGCTCCTATGCAAGACACACACAACCACCACGGCATCGTTTTATTCGCCCACGGCTCGCGCGATCCGCTGTGGCGCGCGCCCATCGAGGCAGTGCGCCAACACCTTGAAGCGCAGCACCCACCTGCCCAGCAGCCCACCAGCGTGCGCTGCGCTTATTTAGAGCTGTGTACCCCCAGCCTGCCGGACGCGGTGCAAGAACTGGCCGCCCAAGGCGCCAGCCGCATCACCGTCGTGCCGATGTTTTTGGGCACCGGCAAACACGCGCGCGAAGACCTGCCGGTGCTGATGCAAGATTTGCGCAGCGCCCACCCCGGCGTGCAGTTCCACGTCCAGCAGGCGATTGGCGAAGACGCGCGCATGACGGCCTTGATGGCAGAAATCGCCCAAGGCAGCTAAAAACCCTTAGACCTGTGCAGCATAATGATGCGACTTTTTAGCCAGTATCAGATATGAACCTGCACCAATTTCGCTTTGTCCAAGAGGCCGTGCGCCGCAACCTCAACCTGACCGAGGCGGCCAAAGCGCTGCACACCTCGCAGCCGGGCGTCTCCAAAGCCATCATTGAGCTAGAGGGCGAGCTGGGCATCGAAATTTTTGCCCGCCACGGCAAGCGTCTCAAGCGCGTCACCGAGCCGGGCCAGCACGTGCTTAAAAGCATCGAACTCATCATGCGCGAGGTCAGCAACTTAAAGCGCATCGGCGAGCAGTACAGCGCCCAAGACAGCGGCACCCTGAGCATTGCCACCACCCACACCCAAGCGCGCTACGTGCTGCCGTTGCCGGTGGCCAAAC
>JAGNSH010000245.1 GCA_017988165.1 Giesbergeria sp.
CAATTGATGCGCGTCGATGGCGTCGGCCAGTACCAAATTTTGGGCGAAACCATCGACGACGCGGCCGGCGAAGCCTTCGACAAATCCGCCAAGCTGATGGGCTTGGGCTACCCCGGCGGGCCGGCGCTGTCGCGCTTGGCCCAGCAGGGCGACCCGGCCGCCTTCAAACTGCCGCGCCCGCTGCTGCACAGCGGCAACCTCGACTTTTCTTTTGCCGGCCTGAAAACCGCCGTCATGACGCAGGCCAAAAAACTCGGTGACGACTTAGAAGCGCGCAAAGCCGACTTGGCCGCCAGCACCGAAGCGGCCATCGTCGATGTGCTGGTCAAAAAATCGCTCACCGCGTTGAAAGAAACCGGCCTGCGCCGCATCGTCGTCGCCGGCGGTGTTGGTGCTAATAGCCAACTGCGCGCCCAGCTCAACACCGCCTGCCAGCGTTTGGGCATTCGCGTGCACTACCCAGAGCTGGAGCTGTGTACCGACAACGGCGCCATGATTGCGCTGGCCGCTGCCATGCGCTTGCAGTCGGGCCAGCAGCAGGCGCAGCGCGACTACGCTTTTGACGTCAAACCGCGCTGGCCGCTGGATGCGATTGTCCAGCCGGCGGCGGGCGAGCACCTGGGGTGATAGTGCATTTGTACTATCGACAACACTCACAGCAATTTTTTACAATTTGCCGATAACTATCAGCAGAACCATGAAAAATTTTAAAAATCTTCTTAGCTATTTGTTACTAAGCCTGACGCTGTTTTTAGCCGGTTGCGGTGGCGGCGGTGATGCTGAGCCGGTGCTGGAGCGCAAAAACGCTGCGCACCTGAGCGCGGGCGAGCGCGCCGAGTTTGTGGACACGCTGCTGCGCATGAAGCAAATCCCCTCGCAGTTTGCGCCGGCAGTCAGTGCCTACGACTACTTTGTCAATCTGCACGTCGATGCGTTTAAAGACCACCAATCGGGAGCGCACATGGCCCCCGGCTTTTTGCCTTGGCACCGCGAGTTTTTGTACCGCTTTGAGCTGGAAATGCGCCGCGCCAGCGGCAACCAGCGCATCACGCTGCCGTATTGGGACTGGACGGAGCCGGGCAGCGTTGAAGCGATTTTTAGCGATGATTTTTTAGGGGGCGATGGCGATGCCAACCAGCAGTACTTTGTGATGTCTGGCCCGTTTCGCAAGGGCAACTGGGCCATGGCCGCCAAATACGACGACACCGACGACGAGTTTGACGGCAAAGTGGACGACAACACGCCGCTGTTCAGAACCGGTTTGCAGCGCAAATTTAACCAAAACGGCGATATTCCGCTGCCGCTACAGGCTGAGGTCGATTCGCTGCTGAATGTGTCGCGCCCCTACGACGCTGCACCTTACGACGTAACCGCCGACAGCAACAACAGCATGCGCAACTACCTTGAAGGCTGGCGTGCGCAGCCCGGTACTGCTGCCATGCACAACGCCGTGCACGTGTGGGTGGGCGGCCAGATGCAAACCGGCTCGTCGCCCAATGACCCGGTATTTTTCTTGCACCACACCAATATCGACCGCTTGTGGTCGCAGTGGCAAGAGCGCTATGGCAGCAGTGCCTACCCCAACGATGCGCACTACAACAGCCAAAATCAGTTATTTAAATTTGGCGCGCTCACCGTGGCCGACACCTTTAGTCTGAAGTACCACTCGGGCGTGGTGTACCGCTAAAACTGGGCGCAGATACACCCCAGCTTTACGCCCCCTTCACCTGTCAGCCAAGCAGCTGACAGGTGGCGCTTGCACAATGGCCTGCGATGCCATCGACCCGATACCTCGCAGATTCCATGAAATTTTTCTCTTTTTACCGCCGAGCGCAGCGCGCGGCACTTCCCGCTTTTTTGCTGCTGTGCTTGGCAGCTTGCGCCAGCGGCGTGCCGCCAGCCCCGCCAGCGCTGGGGGTGGTCGTGCCGAGCGCTTGGTCGTCTGCCGCCGGCAACACGGCTGCCCATGTTTCTGCCAACACCTCCACCACAGCACTGCCCCAGTGGTGGCAAGGCTTTGGCGACCCGCAACTGACCGACTTTGTGCAGCAGGCGCTGCAAGCCCACACCAGCGTGCGCGCGGCCCAAGCAGCGCTGCAGCAGGCGCGGGCGCAGGTTGATGTGCAAAACGCCGGCTTGGCGCCGCGTGTTGGTGCCTCGGCCTCGGCGCAGCGCAGCAAAGCCGGCGGTGCCAGTACCGGCAACAGCTTTCAGGCCGGCTTGGATGCCAGCTGGGAGCCAGACGTGTGGGGCGGCCAGCGCAGCGCCATCGCGGCCAGCGAGGCCGACGCCCAAGCGGCGCAGGCCAACTTGGGCGCGGTGCAAGTGTCGCTGGCGGCAGAGGTGGCCATCAACTACATCACCCTGCGCAGCCTGCAAGAGCGCTTGGCCATTGCCCGCAGCAACTTGGCCAATCAGCAAGAAACGCTGCAAATTAGCCAGTGGCGTTTGCAAGCGGGGCTGGTGACATCGCTGGTGACCGAGCAAGCGCGTGCTGCCACGGCGCAGACTGCTGCGCAAATTCCTGCACTACAGGCCAGCATGGCCCAGTCGCGCCACGCGCTGGCGGTGCTGACCGGCCAGCCACCCGGCGCCC
>JAGNSH010000246.1 GCA_017988165.1 Giesbergeria sp.
GGGCAGCCCCAAAGCGTCGGCAAAAGAACTGGAGGTTAGAGGGCGCGGTGGAGGCATGGCATGGGTCTACTGGCAACAAGCGGTGTGGCGCATTGTCGGGCCAATCGGGGGCGCTAGGCAATTGAGCTGGCGGTGCCGGGCAAATGCTGCTCCAGCAGGCGCACCAGCGTGTGCAGCAGGCGGTTGACGGGCGTGGCAATGCCCAGCGCCGCGCCTTGGCGCACGATAAAGCCGTTGAGGTGGTCGATTTCACTGCGCTTGCCACGCGCCAAGTCTTGCGCGGTGGACGAGAACTGCTGCGGCATCGCCTGCGCCAGCGCCAAGGTGCTGGCCAAAATGTCCGCCGGCAGCGCCACGCCGCGCGCCTGTGCCACCGCTTGGCACTCTTGCACCACATCGGCCATCACCTGCGCCACGTCTAAGCCGGGGCAGCTGGCAATGGCGCCATAAGGCAGGCGCGTGATGGCCGACAGCGGGTTGTAGACGCAGTTGAGCACCAGCTTGGCCCACAGCGCGCCGGTGACGTTGTCTGATATTTCGGTGGGAATGGCGGCGCTGCGCAGCACGCTGGCGATGGCTGCGCTGGCCGGCCCGGCGCCCAGTACCAGTTCGCCGCGCCCCAAGTGGCGCACTTGGCCGGGCGCGGCCATGGTGCTGGCAACGTAGACCACGCTGGGCAGCACCGGGCGCGCCAAGATGGCTTGCAGGCGCTCGGCGTTATCGACGCCGTTTTGCAGACTCAGCACCACCGCGTTGGCATCCAAGTGCGCGGCCATGGCGTGGCCGGCGCTGTCGGTGTCGGTGGACTTGACGCAAAACAGTACCCACTGCGCGCCGCGCACTGCGCTGGCTTGGCTGCTGGCGCGCAGCGCAATGCACTCGGCGCCGGCGTCGGTGTGCAGCCACAGGCCGCCAGCTTGGGCAATCGCCTGCACGTGGGCTGGACGGGCAATCAAGGTGACGTCGTGCCCGGCCCGCGCCAGCAGCGCGCCGTAATAACAACCCACGGCGCCCGCACCCATTACTGCAATTTTCATAGCTAATACCGCATGTATCTAAAGGGCTAGAGGGCTTTTTTGCTTAAAAAATTTACTTCTTCAGCGGAATCGCGATGCTGCGGCTGATGGGCACGGCAGTGATGCTGTTTTGCGGCGAGCCGTCGACCAGCTTTTCTGAATAGGTCAGGTACACCAGCGTGTTGCGCGGCGCGTCCACCATGCGCACGATGCGCAGGCGCTTGAACAAAATCGACATCCGCTCGCTGAACACCGCTTCTTGCTGGGGCAGCGGTTTGGGAAAGCTGATGGGCCCCGTCTGGCGGCAAGCAATCGAGGCTTCGGCGCGGTCTTCGGCCAAGCCCAGCGTGCCTTTGATGCCGCCGGTGCGGGCACGCGAGACGTAGCAGGTCACGCCTAAAGCGCCGGGGTCGTCGTAGGCCTCGACCAAGATGTCGTGGTCGCGCCCCAGCCATTGAAAGGCGGTGTCGACGGTGCCAATTTTTTCGGCCCACGCTGCCCAGCTGGCGCTGGCCAAGACCAGTCCCAAGCAAAGGTGGCGGGCCGTGTGGCCAGGGCGGGCGGGCGTGTGCAGTCGGGTGGGAGGTGTTTTCATCGGGTGTTGCGGGAGGGGGTGGCTGGCATGGGTGCGTGGGGCATGGTGGGGCAGCGGCTGGCGCGTGAGCTCCACCGTGCCGTGCCCTATTTTGGGCTATGGCGGCGCGGCTTGGCCGCTGCTGTGCAAGGTGCCTTGCGTGCCACGGCACGAGCCCCACAGGCGCATCCCGGTTAACTCGGCCATGCGCACGCCCATGCTGGTGGGCGCCGAGACGGTGGCCATGGCGGCGATGCCCAGCTTGGCGCATTTGCGCACCAGTTCGTGGCTGCCGCGGCTGGACAAAATCACAAAACCGGGCTCTTGCAGCCGGGCACTGCGCGCCAAGGCGCCCATCAGTTTGTCCAGCGCGTTGTGGCGGCCCACGTCCTCAAACACGTCCAGCAGCGTGCCATCGACGCTGCACCAGCCAGCAGCGTGCAGCCCGCCGCATTGGGCGCTGAGCAATTGTTTGTCCGCCAGTTGCTGCAAGGCGTGCAGCACTTGGGTCAGGCCAATTTGCGCTGCCCACGGCTGGTGCGCCAGCGGCGGAAACGATAAGTCGAGCGCAGCAAAGCTCTCGACGCCGCACACGCCGCAGCCGGTGCGCCCGGCCAGGCTGCGGCGGCGATCTTTCAGGCGGGCAAAGCTGCGCGGTGAAATCTCCAGCAGCACTTCGATGCCGTGTACGCCGGCGGGCAGGCCGGCGACATGGTCGGTCACTACCTGCACTTCGATGCTGCGGCAGTCGCTGGCGTGGTCCAAGATGCCTTCGCTCAGGGCAAACCCCAGTGCCAGCGCTGGCAGGTCTTGCGGCGTACACATCATCACTGCGTGGGAGATGCCGTTAAACACCAGCGCTACCGGCACTTCGTTGGCTAACAGACGCGGCTGTTGGGCGGCCAGCACACTGCCATCGGCTTGCCTGCGGTGCAGTTGCACGCTGTGCTGCTGCGCTGCGGGCAGGGCGGGCGCCTCGCCGGGCGTTGTGCTGGCGG
>JAGNSH010000247.1 GCA_017988165.1 Giesbergeria sp.
CCCGCGCCCGTGCGCTGGAGCTGATTACGGCGCTGGATATGCAGCACCGCGCCCGCGCCATGCCGTCGCAGTTGTCGGGCGGCGAGCAGCAGCGCATCTCGATAGCGCGCGGGCTGGTGAATCGCCCTCCGGTCATCTTGGCCGACGAGCCGACCGCGCCGCTCGACAGCGTGCGCGCCTTGGCGGTGATTCGTATCTTGAACGACATGGCACAGCAGTTTCAAACCGCCGTCATCGTCGTCACCCACGATGAAAAAATCATCCCGACCTTTAAGCGGATTTATCACATTCGCGACGGCGTCACCCACGAAGAGGCCGGCGAAGGCCGCAGCTTTGCATGAGGATTTGCTCTATGACGACACCGACCGGTTTTCGAGGGACTGTGGCCGCGTGCGCCACTGCGCTGCTGGTGGGCTGCGCCGCTGGCCCAGACTTTCAAGCCCCGGCTGCACCCAGTGACGCGGCGGTGCTGTCCACCCCTTTGCCAACGCACACCGCCAGCGCGGCGATGGCGCTGGGTGGGGCGCAGCACTTTAGCGTTGGCATGGACTTGTCCGCGCCGTGGTGGCCGCAGTTGGGCGCGCCTGCGATGGACGCGCTGATTGAACAAGCCCTGGCCGCCAGCCCAACCCTGGCCGCGGCCCAAGCGACGCTGCGCCAAGCGCAAGAAATGCAGTCAGCGCAGACCAGCGCCACCCAACTGCCGCGCGTCGATGCCAGCGCCGGTGCCGGGCGCCAGCACACCTCGCCCAGCGCGCAAGGTTTGCCGGGCGAGGGGCGCAGCTTTGACCAATACAGCGCCAGTGTCAGCCTGCGCTACACGCTGGACATTGCTGGCGGCAACCGGCGCGCGCTAGAAGCCTTGGGCGCGCGCACCGACTACCAGCGCTACCAACACCAGGCCGCGCGCCTGAACCTGGCCGCCAGCGTGGTGCAAACCGCCATCACACAAGCGCGCTTGGCGGCGCAAATGGAGGCGCTGCAAGCCATCATCGACACGCAACAAGCGCAGTGGCAACTGGCCGGCGAGCGCCTGCGCCTGGGCCAAGCCGCCCACAGCGAAGTGCTGGCGCTGGAGTCCCAACTGGAGCAAACCCGCGCCGGTCTGCCGCTGCTGCGCCAGCAACACCAGCAAAGTCGCCATTTGTTGGCCACGCTGGTCGGCTTGGCTCCGGGTGCTGCCGAAGCACAAAAGTTGCCGCAATTCACGTTGGACAGCTTCCATCTGCCCAGCGCGCTGCCGCTGACGGTTCCGTCCGAATTGCTGCGCCAGCGCCCCGACATCCAAGGCGCACAAGCGCTGCTGCACGCCGCCAGCGCCGACTACGGCGTAGCGGTGGCGCGGGCCTATCCGCAAATCAACCTCAGCGCCCAGTTGGGCACGCAAGCGCTCAGTACCGGTGCGCTGTTTGGCAGCGGCGCGGCGGTGTGGGGCTTGCTCGGCCAGCTGACGCAGCCGCTGTTCAACCCCGCACTGCCGGCAGAAAAACGCGCTGCTTTGGCGGCGATAGATGCGGCGACTGCGCATTACCAAAGCGTGGTGCTAGACGCTTTGCGCAGCGTGGCCGACGCGCTGCACCGGGTCGATAACGATGCGCAGGCGCTGTCCTCACTGGCAGCCGCCGACACCGCAGCGCAGGGCAGCCTGCAAGCAGTGCAGCAGCAATACAGCTTGGGCGCGGCCAGCTACGTGCAATTGCTGTTAGCCCAGCAACAAGCGCAGCAAGTGCGCAGCCAACTGGCCGCCGCCCAAGCGCAGCGCCTGCAAAACAGCGCCACGCTGTACCAGGCGGTCGGTGCGGGCTGGGCTGGGTAGGTGCCATGTCATCTGATATTTATATAAGCCAAATAGCCATCTAGCCCTTACGTAGCAAGCGCTTATAGCTATCAAAATAAAAGCGATAGCGCGACTTGAACGAGCGCTTTGGCTTTATCGGGCTAGAGAAAAAAGGCGACAGCTACACCCTGCCGCGCACGCGCCTGCAAGGCATGGCACCGCGCCGCCGTTGCCTGCCCGCACTGCTGGCGTGCTGGCTTTGCTATTGGGTGGCATTGGTATACACAAGTTTTATATCGGCGCTTGGGGCTGGGGCATTGTTTATCTGTTGTTTTGTTTGACCTATATCCCCGCGCTCATGGCTTTGGCAGAAGGCATCCGTTATTTGGTGCTGAGTCCAGAAAATTTTTATCGCAAAGCCGCGCAAATGCAGGGGCTGTTTGTGGGGTTGTGGTGAGGAGGGCTAGGTTGGGTTGCTGGTGCAACCCAACCTACGGGCTACGCGCTAAATTAGAAGCATTTGGCGTCAGGCTATTGAAAAAGAAATTATACTTTCCGTATAAAATAAGAAAATTGCATAGTATGTAAATTAACGCATATTAATTTTAATGAATTACCTAGAAAAAATAAATACCCTCTTGAAGCCAATTCAGAATGGTTCTCCATTAGTACTGGATCTCTTTGCTGGGTGTGGCGGTCTTGCATTAGGATTTGAGTCGCAAGGATTTGAAAATCTCGGTTTTGAGATGGATGAAGATTGCTGTGCCACATATAAGAAAAATTTACTTGGAGATTGCGTTAAAG
>JAGNSH010000248.1 GCA_017988165.1 Giesbergeria sp.
ACGATGCAAGCGGTGCTGGGGCCCAAGTAGCGGTCATCGACCTCGGTGCGCACCCGCGCCACGGCAGCTTCGACATCGAACGGCCCATCGTTGATAGCCGCCATGATCAATTGGTGGCCTTGCGTCAGCGCCATGCGCGCCACTTGCTCTTCGCGGGCGCGAAACACCATGCGGTAGACGCCGTGCTGGCTGGTAGAGCGCGTTTGGCCAAAGCCGGTGGGCATCCCCGCCAAATTGAGCAGCTCAATGACGATGTGCTCCAGCACATGGCCGCACCAAGTGCCTTCTTGCAGGCGCTGCAAAAAGCCGCCGCGCTCGCCGACGCCGCAGTGGTGCTCAATCAGCGCCGGCAGCCACGCCGTCAGCCGCTGGTTAAAGCCGGGCAACTGGTGGGATGGAAAATTTTCTAACTCCCCCAAGTCCAGCCAGACTTCCAGCACGGGGCGGTAAGTCCAAATATTGGGCCCACGCAGGTAGTTGATTCTCAGCAGTTCGATGTCTTTAATTTTGGGCATAGGGGTGGAATTGTGCGCTCGTGGCGTTGTCAGCGGACGGGCAGGTTCAGGCGTTAAATGCAGCACGGCGCGATGCCGAAGACCCTGGCGCCGCCAGGAGCGAGAAAACCAATCCATGCAACATGATTCTGTAAACGCCTCGGGTGTTTTGGCGGACTTTTCACTGTCCGCAGCGCAAGCGGGGCTTGCCCCCCATGAAAACGCACTGGCCACGCTAGAGGTTGACCTGAGCGCCGACCTGCACTTTGCCGCTGGCCGCGTCATCTTGACCGAGCAGCGCCTTTTGGCCTGCGAGCCGGGCACCGACACGTGGCGCGCGTGGCCGCTGGTGGCCGGCCGCCAGCTGCGCCTGCTAGAGCATGGCGGCGTTGGCACGCTGGAGCTGCACGACAGCACGCAGCGGCTGGCGCTGTGGCGCTTTACGCTGTCAGCGCACGCGCCCGCGCTGCGGCTGGTGCAGCGCTTTGAGCAGCAATTAGCGCAGCTCGCACGCGCCACCAGCGGCCAGCCAGCGGCCGCCACGGATGAAGACAGCGCCCAATGCCCCAGCTGCCATAGCACGCTGCCGCCTGACACCGAAGAATGCCCCGTCTGCGCACGCGCCCAGCCAGCGCAAACCTCCACTTGGGTGCTACTGAGGCTGTGGCGCTTTGCGCGGCCCTACAAGGGCCAACTGGCCGCTGGTTTTGCGCTGACGATGGCCTCGACCGCCGCCACGCTGGTGCCGCCCTACCTGACGATTCCGCTGATGGACGAGATCTTGATTCCGTTCCAAAACGGCCAGCACATCGAGACCAGCTTGGTGGCGCTGTACCTGTCTGGCCTGCTGGCTTCGGCCCTGCTGGCTTGGGGGCTGGGCTGGGCGCGCACCTACGTTTTAGCGCTGGTATCCGAGCGCATTGGTGCCGATTTGCGCACCACCACCTATGAGCATTTGCTGCGCCTGTCGCTGGACTACTTTGGTGCCAAGCGCACCGGCGACCTGATGGCGCGCATTGGCTCCGAGACCGACCGCATCAACGTCTTTTTGTCACTGCACGCGCTGGACTTTGTCACCGACGTGCTGATGATTTTTATGACGGCGGCGATTTTGTTCTCCATCAACCCGTGGCTGGCGCTGGCCACGCTGGTGCCGCTGCCGTTTATTGGCTGGATGATCCACACCGTGCGCGACCGCCTGCGCACCGGGTTTGAAAAAATCGACCGCGTCTGGTCCGAAGTCACCAACGTGCTGGCCGACACCATTCCGGGCATCCGCGTCGTCAAAGCCTTTGCGCAAGAAAAGCGCGAAGCGCAGCGCTTTCACGACGCCAACCAGCACAATTTGCAGGTCAACGACAAGCTGAACAAAACCTGGGCGCTGTTTTCGCCGACGGTGTCGCTGCTGACCGAAATGGGGCTGCTGGTGGTCTGGGCATTTGGCATTTGGCTGGTGGCGCACAGCGAAATCACCGTGGGGGTGCTGACGGCGTTTATTGCCTACATTGGGCGCTTTTATGGCCGGCTTGACTCGATGAGCCGCATCGTTTCGGTGACGCAAAAGGCCGCTGCCGGGGCCAAGCGCATTTTTGACATTCTTGACCATGTCAGCAACGTGCCCGACCCGGCCCAGCCCGTCAAACTGCCTGCCGTGCAAGGCGCCATTGCGCTGCGCCAAGTGGGCTTTCGCTACGGTAGCCGAGCGGTGATTAAAAAACTCGATTTAGATATTCGCCCCGGCGAAATGATCGGTTTGGTTGGCCACAGCGGCTCGGGCAAAAGCACGTTGGCCAATTTGATTTGCCGTTTTTACGATGTCAGCGACGGCTCGATTCAATTGGATGGCGTCGATATTCGCCGCTTGGCTGTGGCCGATTACCGCAGCCATATTGGCTTGGTATTGCAAGAGCCGTTTTTATTCTTTGGCACGATTGCCGAAAATATTGCCTACGGTAAACCCGAGGCCACCCGCGCCGACATCATGGCCGCCGCCCGCGCCGCGCACGCCCACGAATTTATCTTGCGCTTGGCGCACGGCTACGACTCGCTGGTCGGCGAGCGCGGCCAAGGTCTGTCGGGCG
>JAGNSH010000095.1:0-6344 GCA_017988165.1 Giesbergeria sp.
ACTCGGTGACCAAGTCGAAATTTGACAACCTGTACGGCTGCCGCGAGTCGCTGGTGGACGGCATCAAGCGCGCCACCGACGTGATGATTGCCGGCAAAGTCGCCGTGGTCGCCGGTTATGGCGACGTGGGCAAAGGCTCGGCACAAGCCCTGCGCGCACTCTCGGCCCAAGTTTGGGTGACCGAAATCGACCCAATCAACGCCCTGCAAGCGGCGATGGAAGGCTACAAAGTGGTGACGATGGAATACGCCGCCGACAAGGCCGACATCTTCGTCACCACCACCGGCAACAAAGACGTCATCACCCACGACACCATGGCCGCTATGAAAGACCAAGCCATCGTCTGCAACATCGGCCACTTTGATAATGAAATTGATGTGGCGTCGATTGAAAAGTACCAGTGGGAAGAGATCAAGCCGCAAGTCGATCACATCACCTTCCCCGACGGCAAAAAAATCATCTTGCTGGCCAAGGGCCGCCTGGTGAACTTGGGCTGCGGCACCGGCCACCCCAGCTTTGTGATGAGCGCCTCGTTTGCCAACCAAACCATTGCGCAAATTGAGCTGTTCACTAAGCCTGATGCTTATCAAATCGGCAAGGTCTATGTACTGCCCAAGTCGCTGGACGAAAAAGTGGCGCGCCTGCACCTGAAGAAAGTCGGTGCCATGCTGACCGAGCTGACCGACGCGCAGGCCGCCTACATTGGCGTCAGCAAGAGCGGCCCGTACAAGGCCGACACCTACCGCTATTGATAAGCCGCAGCAGTCCAGCGCTTCTCAGCTATTTGGGTATAGAGCTATTGGGCCATATAGCTCCTTTATTCATAGCTAGAAGCGCTTGCTGCATAAGGGCTAGAGGCCAATTTCATTCATAAATCGTCGATAGACGAGAAAGTGACCCATGCGCGCAGACGTTTTTCTGGTGGATTTTGGCCATGCGGCCACGCGCTCACAGGCGCAGCGCTTGATTGGCGCTGGCGTCGAGTGGCGCCTGTCGGCCAGCTCGCCGTGGCAAAAAGTGGTGAAGAACGGCGACGACATTCCAGCGATTGCCGAGGTGCGCTTGCTCGATGGTGCCGAGGCCAAATACCTCTCGCGCGGCGGCTTGAAGCTCGAAGGCGCGCTGGCAGCAGCCGGCCTTCAGGTTACTGGCCTGCGCTGCTTGGACGTCGGCCAAAGCACCGGCGGCTTTACCGACTGCCTGCTACAGCACGGCGCAGCGCAGGTGGTGGGCGTCGATGTCGGCCACGGCCAGCTACACGAGCGCCTGCGCAGTGATGTGCGCGTGGTCTGTGTCGAAGGCGTCAACGCGCGCGCACTGACGCCAGGCGCTTTGCAGCAAGACTGCGAGCTGGCGCTGTCGGAAATCATCGAGATTGCAGACGACGAAGACAACGACACCCAACCCCAAGCGCCCTACAGCTGGATGCGCAATGGCGGCTTGGTGGACGACGCCTACGACGACAGCGACGACGCCAAAGACAAGGACATCGAAAACTTTCGCCTAGAGCGCGCCGCCAAAGCCAAGGCCCGCGCCGCTGGCACGCTGCCGGTGGAGCGGCGCCGCCGCGCCGAATGCGCGGACGTGGACACCACGCCACTGTTTGACGTGGTGGTGGGCGACTTGTCGTTTATCTCGCTGACGCTGGTGCTGCCAGCGCTGGTGCCGCTCTTGGCACCCGAGGGGCGTCTGTTGATGCTGGTCAAACCACAGTTTGAGCTGCAACCGGGCCAAGTCGGCAAAGGCGGCATCGTGCGCGATAGCGCGCTGTACGCGGTGGTCGAGCAACGCATCCGCGACTGCTGCGCCGCGCAAGGCCTTGAGGTGCTGGCGTGGCTGGCCAGCGCCATCCAGGGCGGTGACGGCAACCATGAATTTTTTGTTTTTGCGCAGAGGAGCGCGGCATGATCCCCGTTAGTTTTGAATTTTTCCCGACCAAAACGCCCGAAGGCGCGGTCAAATTGCGCGCCGTGCGCCAGCAGTTGTATGCGCTGGCGCCGCAGTTTTGCTCGGTCACCTACGGCGCGGGCGGCTCGACGCAAGAGGGCACGTTCTCCATGGTCGGCGAGATTTTGGCCGAGGGCCACAGCGCTGCGGCGCATTTTTCGTGCATTGGTGCCACGCGCACCTCGGTGCGCGACGAGCTGGCGCAGCTGCAAGCCATGGGCGTCAACCGCTTGGTCGCCCTGCGCGGCGACTTGCCCAGCGGCTACGGCTTGGGCGGCGAGTTCCAGTACGCCAGCGACTTGGTGGCGTTTATCCGCGCCGAGACCGGCGAGCACTTTCACATCGAAGTGGCGGCCTACCCCGAAGTGCATCCGCAAGCCAAATCGCCCGATGCCGATTTGCAAGCCTTTGCCAGCAAAGTGCGCGCCGGTGCCGATGCCGCCATCACGCAGTATTTTTTCAACGCCGACGCGTACTTTCGTTTTCTGGACGACACGCAGCGCTTGGGGCTCGATCTGCCCATCGTGCCGGGCGTCATGCCAATTTTGGGTTCGACCCAGTTGATGCGCTTTTCTGACGCCTGCGGCGCTGAAATTCCGCGCTGGTTGCGCCTGCGCTTGCAGGCGTTTGGTGACGACACGGCGTCAATTCGCGCCTTTGGTTTGGATGTGATTGCGCGCCTGTGTGAGCAGTTGCGCAGCGGCGGCGCCCCGGCGCTGCATTTCTACACCATGAACCAAAGTGCCACCACGCTGGAGCTGTGCCGCCGGCTGGGCTATACCTTTTAATACACTTACAAGAAGTGATGTTTTTGTGCTAAAGGCCCAAGCGTTTTGACGCACATCAATTCAAATCAAAAACCTTAACCGTCAAATGGCTATCGGGGAATTTTCCCAGCTCTCTTTGGATTCAAAAATGAAAAAACACGCGATTGCTGCCGCCCTGTTGGGTTCTGTTCTGTGCGCTAGCGCTTTTGCACAACAAGTCAGCGAAGGCCCCTGGATGGTGCGTGCCCGCGCAGTACACCTGAACAGCTCCAACGGCGACTCCACCCCACTGGACCTGAGCATCAACGACAAGTGGTTGCCTGAAGTGGACATCAGCTACTTTATCAACCCCAACGTCGCCGTCGAGCTGATTTTGACCGTGCCACAAAAGCAAACCCTGTCTGCTGGCGGCTTGGCCATCGGCTCCTTCAAGCACCTGCCACCGACCCTGACAGCGCAGTACCACTTCACCAACTTTGGCGGCTTCAAGCCCTACGTTGGTGCTGGTGTCAACTACACCCGCATCAGCTCGGTCAACCTGCCTGCCGGCGTGACGGTCGACAGAAACAGCTTTGGCCCAGCGCTGCAAGTTGGCGTGGACATCCCCGTCGCCAAAAATATGTACCTGAACTTTGACATCAAGAAGGTTTACATCCGCACCGACGTGGCTGCTGGCGGTAGCAAAATCGGCACCTTCAAGGTCGACCCCGTATTGGTCGGCGTCGGCCTGGGCTGGCGCTTCTAAGCTTTCAGCACGGTTGGTTTAGCACCTCTTTGAGAGGTGCCATGATGGTTTTGACAATCCCGCCGCGTGCGGGATTTTTTTCGCCTGCGGGCCAATCCGCTGGGGGCTTAACTGCCGCTGTCGAGCGTGTGCGTAGCGTTTTTGTCTTGGCCCAGCAGTTCGACCATTTGCGCCAGCGAATCTTTGAGCTGGGCTTTGAGCGTATGCGGCGGATTGATCAAAAACATTCCGCTGGCGGGCAGGCCGGGGCGTTTGACTTGGCCTTCGGGGGTTTGGATGATTTTGCTGGACTTGACCGTCAACGTGGCGTGCAGCCAGCTTTTGCCGGCTTTTTGCGCCATGGTTTTGAGGCGGCGCGGCAGGTCGTGCGCTTCGGGGCGCGCAATGATCGGATACCACACGGCGTAGGTGCCAGTGGCAAAGCGCTTCAGGGCGTCTTGCACCATGTCCAGCACGCGGCCATAGTCGCTCTTCATTTCATAGCTGGGATCGCACAGCAGCAGGGCTCTGCGGGCCGGTGGAGGCAAGAATTTTTTGATGCCTTCAAAACCGTCCTCACACATCACCGCCACTTGCCGGCCAACGGCCAATTGACCAATGTTGCCCTCCAGCGCGTGCATATCGGCCGGGTGCAGCTCAAACAGCTTTAATTTATCGTGCGGGCGCAGCAGGCGCTGGATGATGAAGGGCGAGCCGGGGTAGATTTTGATGCTGGTGCCGGTGTTGAAGGCGCGCACCGTATCAACATAGTTTTGCAGCGCTGGCGCCAAGCTGGCCGCACCGACCGCACCGGCACTGCCCGGCGCGCGCATTGTCATGCGCAAAATGCCGTCGCCCGCCTCGCCGCTGGTGCGCGCGTAGTCGCCGTCGAGCCGGTACAAACCGGCGCCCGCGTGGGTGTCGAGCACCGTCAGGGCGGTGTCTTTCTCTAAAAGGTATTGCAAAGTAGCAATCAAGACGGTGTGCTTGAGCACATCGGCATGGTTGCCTGCGTGAAAGGCGTGGCGATAACTGAACATGGCGCTATGGTAACCACTGCCTCCTAGGGCCTAATACTGCCTAATACGGCCTCGGCTGGCGCGATAGCCGCCGTTTTTGCTTGCATTTTCTGCCCACACCGTTTTTTCTCTCTATGACCGACCTGCCCGCCTCTGCCGCCGTGAAAGATGCGCCCCACGCTGATGCGCTATCGCCGCGCACGCGTTTGGCGGAGTTTGAAATTTTGTCGGTCTTGGGCGTGGGCGGTTTTGGCGTGGTCTACAAGGCGTTTGACCACTCTTTGCACCGCGCCGTGGCGATTAAAGAATATTTGCCGCTGGCCTTGGCTGGGCGCGCTGACGGGCTGTCGGTGTCGGTGCGCACGCTCAGTGACGAGCCGGCGTTCCAATCGGGGCTGAAATCATTTGTCGGCGAAGCGCGCCTGCTGGCGCAGTTTGACCACCCGTCGCTGGTCAAGGTGTTTCGCTTTTGGGAGGCGCACAACACCGCCTATATGGTGATGCCGCTGTACCACGGCATGACCTTAAAACAGGCCCGGGCGCAAATGCGCACGCCGCCGTCCGAGGCGTGGCTGCGCCAAGTGCTGTGGTCGGTGCTGGGCGCACTGCGCATGCTGCACGACAGCCAAACGCTGCACCGCGACATTTCGCCCGACAACATTTTTCTGCAAGACCTGGGCCCGCCGGTGCTGCTGGACTTGGGCGCCGCGCGCCACGCCATCAACGACCGCGACCACCAGCACACCGCCGTCTTAAAGGTCAACTACGCACCGATTGAGCAATACGCCGGCGGCGACGCCGACCTGCCGCAAGGGCCGTGGGGCGATTTGTACTCGCTCGCTGCCGTGGTGCATGGGTGCTTGTGCAACGACACGCCACTGCCATCGACGCTGCGCTCCATCCGCGACCGCATGGTGCCGTTTGCCCGCGTGGCCAAAACCGTGCGCAGCCAATTTGACCAAGCCTATTCGCCGGCCTTTGTCGCCGCCATAGCCCAATCGCTGTCGCTACAACCGCAAGACCGGCCACAAAGCATTGATGCATTTTTGCAAACCATGGGCATGGTCTCGCCGCCGCCAGCGCTGGATGTGTTTGACTTTCGTGCGGAGCTGGGCGACATCTGGGTCGAGCCCACCGACCAGCCCGGCCCCGGCCAAGTGACGCCAACGGTCGATTTGACCGACGCGCTGCTGGGCCAGCTGAGCGCGCGCCAGCGCCCACGCGCACCTGTGTCTGTGCCAGTGTCGATACCAGCGCCGGCGCCCGTTTCAGCTCCCATGTCGTTGGAGGCGACGATAGCCATCCCCAGCTCGGTCGCGCCAGTGCTGGCCGCGCCCAGCCGGCCCGACAATTTGCCACCCGTTGCCCCGGTATTGCCGCACCCAGTGGCCCACGCCGAGACCAATAGCCCAGTCGATAGCACCGACTTTGTCTTGGCGCCAGCCGGCGCCACCAGCACCCCCGAGGGCGCCGACGCAGCTATTTTTTTAGACACCGGCGAGACGCTGCCCAGCAACAATCTACAGCAGCGCCGCCGCCCGCCGCCGCCCGCCGCCAAGCCACAGCCAGCCACAGCGCGGCGCACGCCGCGGGCCGTCGCCGCCATTGCCGCCCTGCTGCTCAGCGCCGTGCTGGGCGCCGGCTGGCTGGCGCGCGCACCGGCACCAACACCGGCGCCTGACGACACCATCATCACCGAGATGGCCGAGCCCGAAACGCCCGCTGTAGCACCACAGTTGCCCGAAAAAGAAGCAGAAGAAGTGCTGCCCAACGACAGCCAAGCGCCACCAGAGCCCGCCGGGCCAGCGCCAGCGTTTGTCGAAGCCAACAGCAAATCACCCGCTGGCTTGGCCGCCGCCACAGCCGCCGCTGCCCGGCGCAGTGCCA
>JAGNSH010000095.1:6444-7805 GCA_017988165.1 Giesbergeria sp.
GTGCTGCCCAACGACAGCCAAGCGCCACCAGAGCCCGCCGGGCCAGCGCCAGCGTTTGTCGAAGCCAACAGCAAATCACCCGCTGGCTTGGCCGCCGCCACAGCCGCCGCTGCCCGGCGCAGTGCCAAAGCACCAGCCCAAGCCGCCCTGCCCAGCGCGCCCGAGGTGCCTGCCGCCGCGCCAACACCCGTGGCAGCGCCCGCGCCAGCCGCGCCCAAACCGGCGCCGCCAGCACCCACGCTGTGCAACGACACCAACTTTTTTACCCGCAGCGCCTGCATTTACAGCGAATGCGCCAAACCGGCCAATGCCAATTTGGCCATGTGCGTCGAGCACCGCAGCCGCTTGCAAAAAGAAAAGAGCAGCTACTCAGGGCAGTGAGGGCCGCGAGGGCTACAGCAGCTCGGCCAGCGAATCAATCCAGCCATCGGCATCGACGCTGCGCACCGGCTGGCCGTGGTTGTAGCCGTAGGTGGTCAACACCACCGGACAACCCGCAGCGCGCGCCGCTTGGGCGTCGTTGCTGGAGTCGCCGACCATCAGCGTGCGCGCGGGCAGCGTGCCCAGCGCTTGGCAGGTTTTCAGTAGCGGCAGCGGGTCGGGCTTTTTTTTCTCAAAGCTGTCGCCGCCAAAAATATGCGCAAAAAATCCATCCAAGCCTTTGGCGCGCAGCAGCGCCAGGGCAAACGGCAGCGGTTTATTGGTCAGGCAGGCCAAACGCAGACCAGCATCGCGCAGCGCCTGCAAACCCTCAGGCACGCCGGGATAGACGCTGGCGAACTGGCCGTTGATGCGCAGATAGTGCCGCTGGTAACTGGGCCAAGCGCGGGCGTAAAGTGCTTCTATTTCGATAGCTGATAGCGCACGCCCTGCTTGGGCTAGAGCATGATTTAGCACTAAATTCAGCAAATGCTCGGAGCCTTTGCCGACCATGTGCGCAATCGCTGGCGGGTCAATATGGGGCAGGGCCACGTCGTCCAGCATCAGGTTCAGCGCTTGGGCAAAGTCGCCCAGCGTGTCGACCATGGTGCCGTCTAAGTCAATGATGACGGCGTCTAGCGCCGTGCAATCTAACGGCACAGCCATCATGCGGCCAGCGCTGCGCGCATGGCGCTGATAACGCCTTGGTAGGTTGGTTGGCCAAAAATGGCGCTGCCAGCGACAAAGGTATCGGCGCCGGCGTCGGCCACGCGGCGGATGTTGTTTTCTTTGATACCGCCATCGACTTCAAGGCGAATGTCTTTGCCGCAGGCGTCAATGCGCTTGCGCACCGCTTCAATTTTGCGCAGCGCCGAGTCAATAAAGCTCTGCCCGCCAAAGCCGGGGTTGACGCTCATGATCAAAATCAGGTCGATGTCGTC
>JAGNSH010000249.1 GCA_017988165.1 Giesbergeria sp.
TCGTGGTAGCTGCCAAACGGCAAATCGGCCACCAGCCACGCGGTGCCCTGCACGCGGTTCAGGCCACGCGCCACGCTGGTGGTGTGATAGACCATGGTGTCAAGCGACACGCCGACGGTGCTGGGCAAGCCTTGGCAGACCATGCCGAGCGAGTCGCCAATCAACAGGCATTCGACGCCGCCAGCATCGGCTACGGCAGCAAAGGTGGCGTCATACGCTGTCAGCATGGTTATTTTTTCGCCAGCGTCGCGCATTTGTTGTAAGCGCGGCAGGCTGACTGGGCGGCGCTGTGGCAGGGGTGACGCCGGCGGCAAAGTGCCGTAAGGCGTGGCGTGGGCGGGGGGCTGGGGGGCAGTGAGCATGATGAGCTTTTAGGCAAAGTCCAAGAACGCGCAGTCTAAGTCACGGCTGCAAGGCGGTAGCGCCGCGCGAAGCCGCTATGCTTATCGCCCATGACACATTTCATGCCCCATTTTTCAGAAACCACAAAAATTTCGGACAGTTCGATGCTCACGCAAGTGTTATCAGACGTGGCGCGTGCGCTGCAAGAAGATTTGGGCAGCGGTGACTTGACCGCTGGTCTGATTGACCCCACGCGCCGCGCCCGCGCCCGCGTGCTGGCGCGCGAAAGCGCCGTGCTGTGCGGCGCGCCGTGGGCTGAAGCGGCGCTGCGTGCGCTCGACCCCAACGTGCGCATCACCTGGCACGTTGCCGAGGGCCAGCGCTGCGCCGCTGACCAAGTGGTGCTGGAGATTGACGGCAATGCCCGCGCCCTACTGAGCGCCGAGCGCACCGCACTGAACTTTTTGCAGCTGCTGTCAGCCGTCGCCACCAAAACCCGCACCTATGTCGATGCTGTCGCTGGCACGCGCGCGCAGATTGTCGATACGCGCAAAACCCTGCCCGGCCTGCGCTTGGCGCAAAAGTACGCCGTGCGCATGGGCGGCGGCACCAACCACCGCATTGGTCTGTTTGATGCGGTGCTGATCAAAGAAAACCACATCGCCGCCGCCGGTGGCGTGACAGCGGTGTTGCGGGCGACGCAAGCGATTGCCGCCAAAGCCCAGTTCATCGAAATCGAGGTCGAAACCCTAGTCCAGCTAGAAGAAGCCTTGAACGCCGGCGCCAAGATGGTGCTGCTGGACAACATGGACGTGCCCACCTTGCAGCAAGCGGTGCGCCTGAACGCGGGCCGGGCCATTTTGGAAATCTCTGGTGGCGTCACGCTGGCTGGTTTGCGCGCGCTGGCCGAGACCGGTGTTGACCGCATCTCGATTGGCGGCTTGACCAAAGACGTCAAGGCCACCGATTTTTCTATGCGCATGCAGGAGCTGGCCGCATGAACCCCACCATTCATATCAAAGAGGTCGAATACGAGCAGCCCGAGGGCGGCGCCGTGTGTAGCACCAAATACGCTTGGGCGCGCGTGCCGCCCGAGTTGTCGCAGGCCGAGCGCGCCGCCACCAAAGAGCGCATCCGCCAGCTATTGAAAGAAAAAAATGCGGTGATGGTGTCGCACTACTACGTCCACCCTGACTTGCAGGACTTGGCCGAAGAAACCGGCGGCATCGTCAGCGATTCGCTGGAGATGGCGCGCTTTGGCCGCGACCACGCCGCGCAGACGCTGGTGGTCTCGGGCGTGCGCTTTATGGGCGAGACGGCCAAAATTCTGTCGCCCGAAAAAACCATTCTGATGCCCGACTTGGACGCGACCTGTTCGCTCGACTTGGGCTGCCCAATTGAAGAATTCAGCGCCTTTTGCGACCAGTACCCCGACCGCACGGTGGTGGTGTATGCCAACACCAGCGCCGCCGTCAAAGCGCGCGCCGACTGGCTGGTGACGTCCAGTTGCGCGCTGGACATCGTCAGCGCGCTCAAGGCCGACGGGCAAAAAATCTTGTGGGCGCCCGACCGCCACTTGGGCGGCTACATCCAGCGCGAAACCGGTGCCGACATGGTGATGTGGAACGGCGCTTGCATCGTCCACGACGAATTCAAGGCCTTTGAATTGCAAGCGCTGATGCAACAGCACCCGCAGGCCAAAGTGCTGGTACACCCCGAATCGCCCGAAGACGTGATTGCGCTGGCCGATGCGGTCGGCTCGACCTCGGCGATCTTGAAGGCCGCGCAAGACATGGACGCCAAGGAGTTCATCGTCGCCACCGACGCCGGCATGATGCACAAGCTGCGCACGCTCAACCCCGGCAAAGTGTTTATCGAAGCGCCGACTGCCGGCAACAGCGCCACCTGCAAAAGCTGCGCCAACTGCCCGTGGATGGCGATGAACGGCTTGGCCGGCGTGCTGCGCGTGCTGGAAACTGGCAGCAACGCCGTCCACGTTGACTCGGCGATCATCCCGCGCGCGCGCCAGCCGATTGACCGAATGCTGGCCTTCACCGCAGCCCTGAAAAACGGCCAGCCGGTGGCAGGTTTGGTGCCGCATTTGGGCGCTGCCTGATTTGTTGGCTATATTTTTCATAGCTACAAGCGCTTACTGCATAAGCGCTAGAGCCTGTTTTCATTCAAAACCAGAAGCCTCTTCTCTATGACCGCTAGACCTGCC
>JAGNSH010000014.1 GCA_017988165.1 Giesbergeria sp.
GCGCCGGCATCGGCAGTTGGCTGGATTCAAAATATTTGGCATCGGGCCACGCACGCACGCTGGTGCCTTGGCGGCGCTCGCCCGTGGCTTGCGGGCGCAAAGCCAGCGGCTCGATGACGTCGCCGCCAGAGAACACCAGCGTCGCCACTTGGCCTTCGCGGTGGCTGGCCACTTCCATGCGGTGCGACAGCGCGTTAGTGACGGAGACGCCCACGCCGTGCAGGCCGCCCGAGAAGCTGTAAGCGCCGCCCTTGCCTTTGTCAAACTTGCCGCCAGCGTGCAGCTGGGTGAATACCAGCTCAATCACCGGGGCGTTTTCTTGCGGGTGCAGGCCAAACGGAATGCCGCGGCCATCGTCGTCAATGGTGACGGAGCCATCGGCGTGTAAGGTGACTTTGATTTTTTTGCCGTGGCCGGCCAGCGCTTCGTCGGCGGCGTTGTCCAGCACTTCTTGGATGACGTGCAGCGGGTTGTCGGTACGGGTGTACATCCCCGGGCGCTGCTTGACCGGCTCTAGGCCTTTAAGGACGCGGATCGAGTTTTCGGAATATTCGGGGGGGATTGCGGGGGAGGGTTTGACGGCCATGGTGCGCGATTGTAGTGCTGGTGTTATTTACAGTGTTTACGCTGTATCGGCTGACCTGTCATCGCGGCGTCAAGCAACAAACCACGCCATTCATTACATTTACGCGATGTCTTTTGAAGCTCGCAAACTCTCCATGTTCCAGGTGCTCGCCTGCGGCGCCGCCATCGTCACCCTGTCTATGGGCATTCGCCACGGCTTTGGCCTGTGGCTGCAACCGATTACGCAAGAGATGGGCTGGACGCGCCAATCGTTTGCGCTGGCCATGGCGGTGCAAAACCTGTCGTGGGGCGTGGTCGGCATTTTTGCGGGCATGGCGGCCGACCGTTTTGGCGCTTTTCGTGTGCTGATGGGCGGTGCGCTGCTGTACGGCCTGGGGCTGGCTGGCATGGCGCTGTCGCCCACCGAAACGCTGTTTACCTTGACCACTGGCGTGATGATTGGCTCGGCGCAGGCGGGCACGACCTACGCCATCATTTACGGCGTGCTGGGACGCCAAATTGCGCCCGATAGACGCTCGTGGGCGATGGGCGTGGCGGCGGCGGCGGGCTCGTTTGGGCAGTTTTTGATGGTGCCGCTGGAGGGCTTTCTCATCACCACGCTGGGCTGGCAAACCGCTTTGCTGGCGCTGGCGCTGATGGTGCTGCTGATCGTGCCGCTGGCGCTGGGCCTGCGCGAGCCGGGCTTTAAGGGCTCGGCGCCGGTGCAGCGCAGCCAGAGCATTGGCCAAGCCATCAGCGAAGCGTTTGGCCATAAGAGCTTTTTATTGCTGACAGCGGGCTATTTCGTCTGCGGCTTTCAGGTGGTGTTTATTGGCGTGCATATGCCCAGCTACCTGAAAGATCACGGTCTATCGACCCAAGTGGCCAGCTATGCGCTGGCGTTGATTGGCCTGTTCAACGTGTTTGGCACCTATATGGCCGGGGCACTCGGCCAGCGCATGGCCAAGCGCCATATTTTGGCGTTCATCTATTTCACCCGCGCTGTGGTTATCAGCGTGTTTTTGCTGGTGCCGCTGTCGCCGACCAGCGTGTATATCTTTTCTGCCGTGATGGGCGCGCTGTGGCTGTCGACGGTGCCGGTGACCAACGCCTTGGTAGCGCAAATTTTTGGCGTACAGCATTTGTCGATGCTGGGCGGCTTTGTGTTTTTCAGTCACCAAGTGGGCAGTTTTATGGGCGTGTGGCTGGGCGGCTATTTGTACGACCGCACCGGCAGCTACGACATTGTTTGGTATTTGGCGATTGCCTTGGGCGTGCTGGCGGGGCTGATCAATCTGCCCATCAAAGAAACCGCCATCCAGCGCCCGGCGCTGCAACCGGCTTGATAGCCTTGATAGGCTGTGGATATGGCTGATACGACTGATACGACTGATTCCGCCGCAACACCCGCTTGGCGCCGCTGGGCGGCAGTGGCCTTGGCGCTGGTCGTGTTGCTGCTGGTGTTTGCGCTGTACGGCAACCCCGACTTCATGGTGATGCTGGCCGACCAGATGTGGGCGTGTTTTTAGCCCGCCGGTAAGGGTTGCGCGAACTGGCTCTAGTTAGAATGCCCTTTTACCGTTTTGCACTGCGGACATGACCCTACCTAGCGCCCCCCTCACCGGCAGCATCGTCGCCCTCATCACTCCTTTGCACGAGGACACCAGCGTGGACTATGCCGCGCTGCGCAAACTGATCGATTGGCATATTGCTGAAGGCACCGACTGCATCGGCGTTGTCGGCACCACGGGCGAGTCGCCCACCGTCAGCGTCGAAGAACACTGCGAAATCATCCGCGTCAGCGTCGAGCAGGCCGCTGGGCGCGTGCCGGTGATGGCCGGGTGCGGCGCCAACTCCACCGCCGAGGCCATCGAGCTGGCCAAATTTGCCCGGGGCGTGGGCGCCAACAGCCAACTGCAAGTGGTGCCCTACTACAACAAGCCGACGCAAGAAGGCCAATACCAGCACTTCAAGGCGATTGCCGAAGCCACTGGCGACTTACCCATCGTGCTCTACAACGTGCCCGGTCGCTCGGTGGCCGATATGCAGCACGAAACGGTGCTGCGCTTGGCACAGGTGCCCGGCATCATCGGCATCAAAGAAGCCACAGGCAACATCGAGCGCGCCCAGTGGCTGATCCGCGATCTGCCAAAAAACTTCGCTATTTACTCGGGCGACGATCCGACCGCAGTGGCACTGATGCTGTGCGGCGGCCACGGCAACATCAGCGTCACGGCCAACGTCGCGCCGCGCCTGATGCACGATTTGTGTGCGGCCGCGCTGGCTGGCAATATCCGCCGCGCCATGGAAATCCAATTCCAACTGATGCCAGTACACAAAAATCTGTTTATCGAAGCCAATCCGATTCCGGTCAAGTGGGCCGCCGCCCGCATGGGCTTGTGCGGTGGCACCCTGCGCCTGCCGATGACGCCCCTGAGCGCCCACAACGAAGCAGCGGTCGAAACCGCGCTGCGCGCCAGCGGTTTGCTGGCCTGAACCACTTTGTACGAATTTCCAAGGATTTCTGCGTGAACCTGAAACCTACTGCATCCCGACTGGGCCTGGTCGGCCTGACATTGGCGCTGTCAGCCTGCTCCGTGCTGGATGGCGACAAAATCGACTACAAAAGTGCCACCAAAGGCTCGACGCTGGAAGTGCCGCCCGACTTGCAGCAGCTCTCGCGCGACAGCCGCTATAGCCTGCCCGGCGGTATCGGCGGTGTGGTGTCGGCCAACGCACTGCAAGCGAGCCAAGTCGCCCAGCCATCGGCCACCAGCACCGCAGCAGCCGCCACCATGGGCGACGTGCGCATTGAACGCGACGGCAACCAGCGCTGGCTGGTGGTCAAGCGCCCGGCCGGCAAGCTGTGGGATCCGGTGCGCGAGTTTTGGACAGAAAACGGCTTCACCATGGCGCAAGAGCAGTCCGAAGTCGGCATCATGGAAACCGACTGGGCAGAAAACCGCGCCAAACTGCCGCAAGACATCTTGCGTGCCACGATTGGTAAGGTGTTTGATTCGCTCTATTCGACCGGTGAGCGCGACAAATTTCGCACCCGCCTAGAGCGCGCAGCCAATGGCGACACCGAAATTTATGTCAGCCACCGTGGCATGGTCGAGGTCTACTCCAGCAGCGCCAAAGACAGCACCATCTGGCAACCACGCCCGGCCGACCCCGAGCTAGAAACCGAATTTTTGCGCCGCCTGATGGTCAAGCTGGGCGTGAGCGAAGTGCAATCCAAAGCTATCGCCGCAGCAGCGCCGCTGCAAGCGACTGCGGGCGCGCAATTGTCCAGCGTCAACGGCGTGCCGGTGCTGCAAATGCAAGAAGGCTTTGACCGCGCTTGGCGCCGCGTTGGCGTCTCGCTCGACCGCACCGGCTTCACCGTCGAAGACCGCGACCGCAGCCAAGGCGTGTACTTTGTCCGCTACGTGGCCCCCGGCACCGATAAAGACAAAGACGGCTTTTTCAGCAAAATTTTTGGCGGTAAAGCTGCTACGCCGCCGCTCAAGTACCGCATCGTGGTGCGCAGCGCGGCCGATGCCAGCACGGTGTCGGTGCTCAACGCCACCGGCGTGCCTGAAACCTCGACCAACGCCCAAAGCATCTTGCGTGTCTTGGCCGACGATTTGAAATAAACCACTGGCACTGCCGATAAGCCAGACGAAAAAAAGCCCCGACCTGAACGGTACGGGGCTTTTTTGTGCTGCTGGGGAACTCGCCTTATCGGCTGGGCGCCCCAAAAAGTAAAAATTTACTTGGCAGGAGCAGCGGCTGCGGCTGCGGTGGCTGCAGCAGCAGCGGCATCAGCTGCAGCCTTGGCAGCATCGCTCACGTCAGCGGCAGCGCCGGCAGCAGCTTCGCCAGCAGCTTTAGCTGCGTCGCCGGCGGCGGCAGCGGCATCACCAGCAGCCTTAGCGGCATCGCCAGCGGCATCAGCAGCAGCGGCAGCGGTTTCAGCCGGCGCAGCAGCAGGTGCCTCAGCCGCAGGAACCACCACAGCGGCGGGTGCAGGAGCCGGTGCTGGCTCTTCTTTTTTGCCGCAAGCAGCCAGCGCAACAGCCATCAGGGAAGCCAACAAGAGAGACTTGTTCATTTTGAAATTTCCTAGGTAAATAAGCAGATAAGCAAAAAAAGATGCCGCAACGTCCCTGCCCTCACAGCCCTGTCGCGCTCTGGTGACGTACGCGTAAACGCTGACGTCAAACTGAATCCATAATTATATTAGGGATTCGTCAATCCTGAATAACACTGATGCCTACAGCCAACAGTGGCGATTTCAGCTAAAAGGCTGACGCAGCGCAAATAACGCTTACAAGCCCAAAGTGGTTGACGCAAAGCCGGGCGCGCTTTTACTGCTCAGCCACTCTTTGAGCGACTCGCGCAACAAGGTGCGCTGCTGTGGCTGCGTAGTGCAGACGCCAACGCAGCGCTCGGGGTCGATGCGGTGCAACACCCAGTGGGGCGACCAAATCATGCTGGGCAAGGTCAACGGGTCGGCGCTGCGGCTGGCGCGGCAGGTCAACAAATGATCCCAAGTGCCGCGCCAATGCACAAAGCGCGCATGGCGGCGAATCATCTCGTCGTAATGGCAGGCCAAAAGGGTCAAGCGCCGCCCACGCCGCGCCCATGCGTTGAGCGACTCGATCACGGCCCGCTCACCCAGGGGCCAGTCATGAAAATAAGCGTCGCTGAGGATGATTTCCGCCCAGCCCTCGCGCGCAGCGCTGGCAAAAGCGTCGCGCACCAGTTGCTGAAAGGCCTCGCGGCCACTAAAGCGACCTTCAGGCAAAGGTGCAGCAGGAACGGGGGGCGGCAAAGTTTGCATGGCTACGCCAAAAGCGATAACAACATCAGTCTGCGCGCTGGGCGTGGGCCCAACCGTCGGCGCACCACACCGACAACAACTCCAGCGCACCATCGCTGGCAAGCGCCACCGCACGCCGATCGAGCTGGCGCTGATCGGCCAATTGGCGCATCAGCGCGGCATCGGCGCCAGCGGCGCGGTAGCTTTCGCCGTTGATAAAGATGTGGTCGGCGTCGTACATCATGCGGGTGCGCCGGTCTAATACCACCTGCTCCAGCATGGCGCGCGAATCGCCCGGCTCGAACCAGACATTGGCTTTGGGCTCGGTCAAATACTCGCCCAAAGCGCGCTCCAAGGCGCGCGGCTCGGCTAAGGCGCGCTCTAGCGCATCGCGGGCAAAGGCGTGCAGCGTGGCCGGAATTTCTGCCGGCTGATGGACGGCGGGCTGCTTGCCATCGCGGTACAACACTGGCTTAGCGCAGCCTTCGTCGTCCTCGTCCGCCAAGCGCACCAGCAGTTCTCGCGCCAAATCGGCACGTTCAGGCACCCGAAAACCGACCGAATAGGTCATGCACTCGCCCTCGGCAATGCCGTCGTGCGCCCAGCCAGGCGGCAGGTACAACATATCGCCGGGTTCGAGCACATATTCTTCTTCGGGCTCGAAATGCGCCAAAATTTTCATCGCTACATCGTCGCGCAGCGTCAAATCTTTCTGGCGGCCAATGCGCCAGCGCCGCTGACCATGGGCTTGGATCAAGAACACGTCGTAGCTGTCAAAGTGCGGGCCAACGCCACCGCCATCGCTGGCGTAGCTGATCATCACGTCGTCCAAACGCGCATCGGGCACAAAGCGAAACTGCTGCATCAGCGCGTGGACGGGGTCGCTGTGCAAATCAACGCCTTGCACCAGCAGCGTCCAATGGGGGCGCTTCAGCGGTGGCAGCGCGCGGCGATTGAACGGGCCCGATTGCAGCGTCCAAACATCATCGACTTGCTGCACTAGGCGCGACTCAACGCCGTCTTGCGCAGCCAAATCAAATAGCGCAGCGCGCGCCACCGGCGGCACAAAACCAGGGATGGCTTGGCGCACTAACAGCGGCTTTTTTTGCCAATGACTGCGCATAAACTGCGCTGCGCTCAAACCGCCCAGCAAAGCAAGAGATTGTTTGGTATCCATCAGAAAAACCCATCTGCCCAGCCAAGGGCTTTAATCAAACCGCATCAAACTGCGACAATTCTCCTATGGAAATCACAGAACAATGCGTGGTCGCACTTACGTGGACCCTTAAAGACACTTTGGGCGATGAATTGGACGTGCTCGATGAGCCGGTGGAATTCGTCATTGGCGGCGGCGATTTGTTCGCCTGCATCGAGCGTGCGCTGCAAGGCCACAGCGATGGCGACACGCTGTCGCTGCACATCGAGCCCGAAGAAGCGTTTGGCGACTACAACGATCAATTGTTGTTTTTAGAGCCGCGCACGCTATTTCCGGCTGAAATTGAAGAGGGCATGGTGCTGGAGGGCAGCGCCCTGCCAGCGGGCTGCAACCCCGATGCGCCGCAAGACGCGCTCTACACCGTCTCGGAGATTTACCCCGAGCACGTGGTGCTCGATGGCAACCACCCGCTGGCCGGCATCGCTATTCGGCTGCACCTGAAGGTGTGCGGCGTGCGCGAAGCCACTGAAGAAGAAATCGGCAGCGGCACGGCGGGCACTGGATTTTTTCGTATCCAGCCGCACGCCAGCAGCAACGATTTACTGCACTGATTAAATAAATGGGTTAATAGCGCGAGATTTGACCGTTGAGCAGACGCACACGGTCACCGACGCGCACATCGCCGTAGGCGCTGACGTCGTAAGCGCGCCGACCGCCCTGATCCAACTGGATGGTGATGCGGTAACCCTGCTGGTACTGCTGGCCGGACTGGTTGCTGCCTTCGACCATATTGCCGACCACCGCACCACCCACAGCGCCCAAAGCGGTAGCCGCTACACGCCCGCCCCCTTTGCCGACTTGGTTACCGAGTACGCCACCGACCACCGCGCCAATGACGGCCCCGGCGCCCGAGGTCTGGTTTTGCTGCTGCGATTGCAGCGATTCAATATGCACCACACGCCCGTACTCGGTGCCATAGGGCGCATTACCTTGGTTTTGATAACCCTGGTTTTGATAACCGGGCGCTTGGTACGGCGGTGGGTAGTTGGATTGCTGGGGTTGCGTGACGCAAGCCGTCAGGCCCGCCACAGCCACTAAAGCGACAACACCGGTCGCGCGGCGAATAAATGGGTTTTGCATAATTTCTCTCCTTAAAACAGTGCGCGCCACAACGGCGCTATCGAGCCACAGGCCACGGCCGATTGTGGCCCGGCACGCGCTGCGTGCCGTGTAGTCCTTAGCCTTTTCCTGTCGAACCGTAGCCTTTGTCGCCCCGCTCGGAAGCGGCAAAGTCACTCACCACATTGAACTGCGCCTGCACCACCGGAACAATCACCAGCTGCGCCAAGCGGTCCATCGGCTCCAGCGTAAACGGCGTACTGCTGCGGTTCCAAGCGCTAATCATCAGCTGGCCTTGGTAGTCGCTGTCAATCAAACCGACCAAATTACCCAGCACGATGCCGTGCTTATGGCCCAGACCCGAGCGCGGCAAGATAAGTGCCGCGTAACCGGGGTCTTGTAAGTAGATGGCAATGCCCGTCGGCACCAGTTGCCAAGCGTTGGGCGCCAGCACCAGCGGCGCATCCAAGCAAGCACGCAAATCAAGGCCCGCACTGCCGGGTGTGGCGTAGGCCGGCAGTTGATCGGCCATACGGGGGTCGAGAATTTTGACGTCAATTTTCATTTTTTCTTGGATTTTTGGGTGGAATGGGTGGCTGCACGCGCACGTGCTGTGCGCTGCAACTCATCGCGCAGGCGCTGAAGATGGGTGCCGCGCTCACTGCTATCGACAGGCGCTAGCGTTCGCCGCAAGGTGCTCTGGGCGCGCCCTAAAAAGAACCAGACCACACCGGTAAAAAACAACAGCGGCAACGAGCCTTTGTGTAGCAGCCACAGAACCAGCGCCTGCGCAGTAAATACCAAAAATACCACGATGCGCACTGCGCGCAGCTTGTCAGCCAAGTTGGGCGCCGCTGCAGTGGTGCTTGCAGCCGCCGTTGCAGCAACGCTTGCTACAGGGCTAGGCAGCTGGTGCAAATCAACCTCTTGGTGCGGCTGGGCAGCGGTGCGCAAGGCTTGTGCTCGGCCCAAGCGCTCCACATAACTCGCAAAATCGCCATTGGCCGGGGTATCCCAGTCGCTGCGCGGGGTGGGGCTCATGGCGATCTCCAAAAAGGCAGGCGAGAAAAACGGTAGCGGCAGGCGCTAGGGAGCGCTCAGGCGCGCTGGGGCAAACGCGCGGCAATTTCTGCCACCAGTTGCTGGCCCAGCACGCGCTTGGAAGCAGGCGGCAGTGCGCGGTGGCCCTGGGCATCGACCAGCAGCAAAGCGTTGTCATCACGCCCAAAGGTGGCCGGGCCGATGTTGCCGACCAGCAGCGGTACGCCCTTGCGGGCGCGTTTGGCGGTGGCGTGCGCCAGCAAGTCGTGGCTTTCGGCAGCAAAGCCGACGCAAAACAAATCACCCACCAGCGCGTGCGGTGACTGCGCCACCGTCGCCAAGATGTCGGGGTTTTCAACAAACTCCAGCACCGGCATTTGGCCGGAGCCGTCTTTTTTGATTTTTTGTTCGGACTGCGCTGCGGGACGCCAATCGGCCACCGCCGCCGTTGCTATAAATACAGTAGCTGCTTGCGCATACTGCATAACGGCTTCAAGCATATTTGATGCAGATTGCACGTTGATGCGCTGCACACCGCGCGGCGTCGGCAAATGCACGGGGCCGGCGATCAGCGTGACCTCGGCACCGGCCTCGCAGGCGGCGCGGGCGATGGCAAAGCCCATCTTGCCGCTGGAATGGTTGGTGATGCCGCGCACCGGGTCGATGGCCTCAAACGTCGGGCCAGCGGTGATCAGTACGCGCTGGCCAGCCAGCAGTTTGGGGGTAAAAAAGGCAATGATTTCTTCCAACAGTTCGGCGGCTTCCAGCATTCGCCCGTCGCCGGTTTCGCCGCAGGCTTGGTCGCCGTGGCCCACGCCCAGCACCACTGCGCCGTCTTGCGCCACTTGGGTTAAGTTGCGCTGGGTGGCCGGGTGCGCCCACATCTCGCGGTTCATGGCCGGCGCCAGCAGCAGCGGCGCGCCTTGTTGCGGGCGCGCCAAGCACAGCAAACTGAGCAATTCGTCGGCCCGGCCCTGCGCCAAGCGGGCGACAAAATCGGCACTGCACGGCGCAATCACAATGGCGTCAGCCGCGCGGCTCAGGTTGATGTGCGCCATGTTGTTGGCCTCGCGCGCGTCCCACTGCGAGCCATAGACCGCGCGGCCCGACAGCGCCTGCATGGTGACGGGCGTCATAAAGTGCTCGGCGGCTTCGGTCATCACCACCTGCACCGTGGCGCCCTCTTTGATCAGCAAACGGCACAGCTCGGCCGACTTGTAACAAGCCACGCCCCCGCTGAGGCCCAGAACAATATGTTTACCAGCAAGTTCATTCATGGGGCGCAATTTAGCAGACACCTATAATCCCGCTTTCCCACCACCTATCCAATGACATGACCAAATTTGTCTTCGTCACCGGCGGTGTGGTGTCTTCCCTGGGCAAGGGAATCGCCTCCGCCTCCCTTGCCGCGATCCTCGAATCGCGGGGACTTAAAGTCACCCTCATCAAGTTAGACCCCTACATCAACGTAGATCCGGGCACCATGTCGCCGTTTCAGCACGGCGAGGTTTTTGTCACCGATGACGGTGCCGAAACCGACCTTGACCTCGGCCATTACGAGCGTTTCATTGAAACGCGCATGAAAAAAACCAACAACTTCACCACCGGACGCATTTACCAAAGCGTGCTGGAGAAGGAACGCCGAGGCGACTACCTCGGCAAAACCGTGCAGGTGATTCCGCACGTCACCAACGAGATTCAGGACTACATCAAGCGCGGTGCGGGCGTTGGCACCGCCGACGCCGTCGATGTCGCCATCGTCGAAATTGGCGGCACTGTGGGCGATATTGAATCGCTGCCGTTTCTCGAAGCGGTGCGCCAACTCAGCCTCAAACTCGGCCCCAACAACGCTGCGTTTGTCCACCTGACCTACGTGCCGTTCATTGCCGCTGCGGGCGAACTCAAAACCAAGCCGACCCAGCACACGGTGCAAAAAATGCGCGAAATCGGCATTCAGCCCGACGCACTGATCTGCCGCGCTGACCGCGCCATTCCCGACGAAGAGCGCGCCAAAATCTCGCTGTTCACCAACGTGCCCGAATGGGGCGTGATCAGTATGTGGGACGTGGACACCATCTACAAAGTGCCGCGCATCCTGCACGAGCAGGGCTTGGACGGCCTCATTTGCGACAAGCTGCGCCTGAACACGCCGCCCACCAGTCTCAAGCGCTGGGACGCGCTGGTCTACGAAACCGCCAACCCGCAAGGCGAAGTCACGGTGGCCATGGTCGGCAAATACGTCGAACTGTCGGACAGCTACAAATCGGTCAACGAAGCACTGCGCCACGCTGGTATGCACAACCATGTGCGCGTCAAAATTGAGCATTTGGACTCGGAAACCATCGACCAAAGCAACGCCGCGCAAAAGCTGTCCCAGTACGACGCCATCTTGGTGCCGGGCGGCTTTGGTCTACGCGGCGTCGAAGGCAAAATCTGCACCGCCCAATTTGCCCGCGAGCAGCAAGTGCCTTACCTTGGCATTTGCCTCGGGATGCAGGTAGCCACCATCGAATACGCGCGCCACGTGGCCGATTTGCCCGGTGCCAACAGCACCGAGTTCGACCCCGGCACGCCGCACCCGGTGATTGCCCTGATCAACGAATGGAAAGACGCCGACGGCAGTATCCAAACGCGCGACGCCAACTCGGACTTGGGCGGCACCATGCGTTTGGGCGCGCAAAGCTCGGACGTGCAGCCGGGCACGCTGGCGCACAGCATTTATGGCGACGTCGTCACCGAACGCCACCGCCACCGCTACGAAGCCAACGTCAACTACCTCGATCAGTTGCGCCAAGCCGGCTTGGTCATTTCTGCACTGACGCAGCGCGAACAGTTGACCGAAATTGTCGAGCTGCCCCGCAGCGTGCATCCGTGGTTTGTCGGCGTGCAGTTTCACCCCGAGTTCAAATCGACGCCGTGGGACGGCCATCCGCTGTTCAACGCCTTCATCAAAGCCGCTATCGCGCGCCAGCAATTGACCGGCGCAGGAGCTAAAAAATGAAACTGTGCGGTTTTGACGTCGGCTTGGAGCACCGCTTTTTCTTGATCGCCGGCCCCTGCGTGATCGAGTCCGAGCAGCTGCAAATGGACGTGGCCGGTCAGCTGAAAGAAATCACGGCGGCGCTGGGCATTCCGTTCATCTTCAAAAGCAGCTTTGACAAGGCCAACCGCTCGTCGGGCAGCACCTTTCGCGGCCCCGGCATCGACAAGGGGCTGGAGATTTTGGCCAAGGTCAAGCGCGACATTGGCGTGCCGGTGCTGACCGACATCCACGACGAAGCGCAAATCGCCCAAGTCTGTAGCGTGGTCGATGTGCTGCAAACGCCGGCGTTTTTGTGCCGCCAGACCGACTTTATCCGCGCCGTCGCCCAGTCGGGCAAGCCGGTGAACATCAAAAAAGGCCAGTTTTTAGCACCGCACGACATGAAGAACGTCATCGACAAGGCCCGCGCCGCTGCACGCGAAGCGGGCCTGAACGAGGACAACTTCATGGCCTGCGAGCGCGGCGCCAGCTTTGGCTACAACAACTTGGTCAGCGATATGCGCAGCCTGGCCATCCTGCGCGAGACCGCTGCGCCGGTGGTGTTTGACGCCACGCACAGCGTGCAACTGCCCGGTGGCCAAGGCACCAGCAGCGGCGGCCAGCGCGAGATGGTGCCAGTGCTGGCACGCGCCGCTGTCGCTGTCGGCGTGGCCGGGCTGTTTATGGAAACTCACCCCGACCCCGCCCAAGCCATGAGCGACGGCCCCAACGCCGTGCCACTCAAGCACATGCAAGCGCTGCTAGAAACCCTGGTCGCCTTGGACGCCGTGACAAAAAAGAACGGCTTTCTAGAAAATCACTTTGACGCCTAATGCTGGGTAGCGGATTTTGCTATTATTAATATAGCTGCAACCGCAGGCCACATAAGGGCTAGAGGCCATTTTTATCTTAATTATCTTAAATGACGACGGTTTGACTGCCGTTGTGTCCTGTTTGCAAAACTCTTGAAAGAAAAACCATGAGCGCCATTGTTGACATCGTAGGCCGTGAAGTATTGGACAGCCGAGGCAACCCCACCGTTGAATGCGACGTGCTGCTCGAATCGGGCATCATGGGCCGCGCTGCTGTGCCGTCCGGCGCATCGACCGGCTCGCGCGAGGCCATTGAGCTGCGCGACGGCGACAAAAGCCGCTACCTGGGCAAAGGCGTACTCAAGGCGGTCGAGCACATCAACACCGAAATCTCCGAAGCCGTGCTGGGCTTGGATGCCTCTGAGCAAGCATTTTTGGACAAAACCCTGATTGACTTAGACGGCACCGACAACAAAGGCCGCTTGGGCGCCAACGCCATGCTGGCCGTGTCGATGGCCGTGGCGCGCGCTGCGGCTGAAGAGTCGGGCCTGCCGCTGTACCGCTATTTGGGCGGCATGGGCGGGGTGCAATTGCCGGTGCCGATGATGAACGTCATCAACGGCGGCGCGCACGCCAACAACACGCTCGATATTCAAGAATTCATGATCATCCCGGTTGGCGCACCGACCTTTCGTGAAGCCGTGCGCTGGGGTGCCGAGGTGTTCCATGCGCTGAAGAAAATCATCCACGACAAGGGCATGAGCACCGCCGTCGGCGACGAGGGCGGTTTTGCCCCCAGCGTCGAAAACCACGAAGCCGCCATCCAACTGATTTTGCAAGCCATCGACGCCGCTGGCTACACCGCTGGCGAGCAAATCGCCTTGGGCTTGGACTGCGCCGCCAGCGAGTTCTACAAAGACGGCCAGTACCACTTGACTGGTGAAGGCTTGGCCCTGAGCGCCGAGGCCTGGACCGATATGTTGGCCGCGTGGTGCGACAAATACCCCATCATCAGCATCGAAGACGGTATGCACGAGGGTGACTGGGCTGGCTGGAAGGTACTGACCGACCGCTTGGGCAAAAACGTGCAATTGGTGGGCGACGACTTGTTTGTCACCAACACCAAAATTTTGAAAGAAGGCATCGACAAGGGCATTGCCAACTCGATCCTCATCAAAATCAACCAAATTGGCACTTTGAGCGAGACCTTCGCTGCCATTGAAATGGCCAAGCGCGCTGGCTACACCGCCATCATCAGCCACCGCTCGGGCGAGACCGAAGACAGCACCATTGCTGACATTGCCGTCGGCACCAACGCCGGTCAAATCAAAACCGGCTCGCTGTCGCGCTCAGACCGCATGGCCAAGTACAACCAGCTGCTGCGCATCGAAGAAGACTTGGGCGAAGTCGCCTACTACCCGGGCCGCAGCGCGTTTTACAACCTGCGCTAAGCCAGCTACTGCTTTTTGGCCTGGCCGCACACGCTGACCCACTGACCACCCACCAACTTACCCACCACTGACCACATTTATGGGCTCTCGCATCGTCCCCATTGTGCTGCTGGGCTTGCTGGCGGCGTTGCAGATGCAGCTGTGGTCAGGCCGGGGCAGCATTCCCAGCGTGCAAGAAATGCAGCGCCAGCTGAGTGAGCAAAAAGCCGCCAACGCCAACGCCAACAAAGCCATCGCCCGGTTGGCGTCTGAGGTCAGCGACCTGAAAGAAGGCTTGGATATGGTCGAAGAGAAGGCACGCAGCGAGTTGGGCATGGTCAAGCCCAATGAGATTTACGTGCAATATATGCCCTAAGACCTTGGTGCCCTGATGCCCTGATGCCCCAACCGCTTAGGACTCCAGCCCGCGCTTGAGCTCTTTGAGCAGCAACACCACTTGGCTAGAGCCATAGCGATAACCGCCATTGAGCACCTGCACGGCTTTGTCCCATTCGCCTTGTTGGGCCAGTTCAATCATGTTGGCGGCTTGCTCATGAAAATACTGGTGGCGTGCCATCAACAGCGGAAACGCTGCTTGGTGGCCCATGGTGGCGGCGCCAACTCCGTGCAGCCAGTGCCCCAGCGCACTGCGGTGATCTTGGCGAATCACATCTGGGTCCATGGTATCGCTCGAACGCCCTTCTAGATAATCCATCAGCCGCGCTTTCCAGCGCTCGTGGGCGTTAATGGCTGCGTCAATATCCAGCGATGCCAGCACCGTCTGGGCAGTGCGAGAGTCTTGTCGAATCGAATTATCAAAATCCACAGGTGGCGGCGGCGGTGGTGGTGCGGTGCGTTGTTCGCCGCCCCATCCCAACACACGACGAATAAAGTCCATATCACCTCCTCGTTAATAGGGGTATCTTATGTCTTTATCTTCAACTGCATAGTTAACTATCGTTAAACGCGCTGCCTGCCTAATCATGATTTATTGCACGGCCTTGGGCGCTGGCGTTTGCGCCACCGCTGGCGCAGCAAAAATCTGCGCAGCATCTACCGGATCAAAGCGGTATTGCTGGCCACAGTATTCGCAGGCCACGTCAATTTGACCTTGCTCGGCCAAGAGGCTCTCGGCCTCTTCTCGCCCCAAGCTGTGCAACATTCGCCCGACGCGCTCGCGGCTGCAAGTGCAGGCAAAACGCGGGCCTTGCTCGCCCTGCTGCGGCTCAAAGCGCAGCAGCGGCTCTTGCCAAAATAAGCGGCGCAAGATGGTTTCTACGTCCAGCGTCAGCAGCTCGTCGCGTGTCAGGCTGGCGGCCAAGGTGGCAATGCGGTTGTAGTCTTCGCTGCGACCGATTTGGTCTTCTTCATCGCGCTGCGCCGCGCCGCCAGCAATATTGCCCTGGCCCTTGACTGGCATCCGCTGCACCAACAAACCCGCCGCCACGCTGTCATTGGCCGCCAGCACCAGCACGGCATCCAACTGCTCGGACTGCAACATATAGTGCGACAGCACATCGCTCAAGCGATCCAGATTGCGCCCCTGCGCATCCACCAGCGGCACCACGCCTTGGTAGGGCTGCTGGCCCGGAAATTTATCTTTCGGATCGAGCGTAATCGCACAGCGCCCGCCGCCATGGACATTAACCAACGCGCCCAAGCCGGTGGCGCTGGACGCATCAGGCACCTGGCCTTTGAGGGTGGCGGTGGCGCGCAGGCTCAGGTCCGACTGCACCTCGGCCACGGCCAGTTTGACCGGGCCATCGCCAAAAATTTGCAATACCAGCGCGCCGTTGAATTTAATGCCTGACTGCATCAGCACGCCAGCGGCCGCCATTTCGCCCAGCAATTGCATGACCGACTCGGGGTATTGCGCCGAGCTGGTGTTGTCTTTGCGCCGGCGTAGTATGTCGGTCCACGCATCGGTCAGGCGCACGATGGCGCCGCGCACCGGTTGGCCATCAAATAAAAATCGGTGAAGTTCAGACACGCCGGGGTTCCTGCCAATTAAAAAAGGCGTTTTCAGTCGATTTGTTTTAAACCGCTGCAAAAACGCTGTGCATTGTCGATGTAATGCTGCGCGCTGTGGCGCAGGAGTTCTATTTGCTCGGGCGTCAGCTGGCGCACCACCTTGGCGGGTGCGCCGACGATCATCGAGCCATCAGGAAATTCTTTGCCCTCGGTGACCAAAGCGCCCGCACCCACCAAGCAGTTTTTGCCAATTTTGGCGCCGTTGAGCACGATGGCACCAATGCCGATCAGCGACTCATCGCCCACAGTGCAGCCGTGCAGCACCGCTTGGTGGCCGACGGTGACGCGCTCGCCAATCACCAGCGGCTGGCCGGTATCGGCGTGCAGCACGCTGGTGTCTTGGATATTGGAGCCGGCGCCAATGGTGATGCGCTCCATGTCGCCGCGCACCACCGTGCCAAACCACACGCTGGCCTGATCGCCCAGCACCACGTTGCCAATCACCTGCGCACTATCAGCTACCCAAGCCGTATCGGCCAGGCTGGGAGCAACACCATTGAGTTCATAAATTGCCATTGTTTGATCCTGTCTTGGTAGCGGGCGTGCGCAACGCGCCGATTCGGCGCCGCCGGGCGGCGGGTTTTCTACAATTGTAAGGATGGAACTCCGTCAACACGCCCTGCAAATATTAGGCATTGCCGATTATGAGCAAAAAGTGGCTCAAACGCTTGCTATGCAAGCGCTAGTAGCTACTTATTCAATAGCAGATGCTGCGCCCGTGCGCGCCGCTGATGCACCGCCCTTGCCCGGCCTGCCGGCGCGCCCGCTGCTGGTGCGCCACAACGAGGTCGCACAGCGCTCGCCCGCCAGCCTAGAAGGGCGCGCCATCCTCATCCACGCTATCGCCCATATCGAGTTCAACGCCATCAACTTGGCGCTGGACGCCATTTGGCGCTTTGACGCCATGCCGCGCAGCTATTACTTGGACTGGCTGCGCGTGGCCATCGAAGAAGCCCAGCACTTCAACCTGCTGCGCGCGCATCTGCGCACGCTGGGGCGCGACTATGGCGACTACCCAGCCCACCAAGGGCTGTGGACGATGTGCGAGAAAACCCAGCACGATGTGCTGGCGCGCATGGCGCTGGTGCCGCGCACCATGGAGGCGCGCGGGCTCGATGCCACGCCATTGATCCAGAAAAAACTGCGCCAAGTGGGCACGCCCGATGCGCTGGCCGCAGCCGACATCTTGGACACCATCTTGCGCGACGAAGTCGGCCACGTTGCCATTGGTAACCACTGGTACCGCTGGTTATGCGCGCAAAACCAGCTAGATGCCCAAGAACACTATCCAAGTCTGGTACAACAGTATCAAGCGCCCCGGCTCAAGCCTCCGTTTAACGAAGCAGCCAGACGCCAAGCCGGATTCAGTGAAGACGAGTTGCAGTGGTTGCTACAAAACTGAGACGAATCGCCCTGCCAGAGCGAATTTTTGACAACTACTTGGGGCCTAAACACTGAGGCCCTCTGATTGAAATCTTGAATATGTCAAGCATTCCAGCCAACACCACTTCCGCCCCCACTCCGCCCCAGTTGCCCTCATCCTCCGTCGCGCTGATTGCCCGCCAAGCCATCGTCAATGCGCAGCACGTGGTGATTGGCTACGAGCTGTTTAACCGCTCACGCACCGGCCCGACGCACACCGCCGCCACCGACGTGGCGTTGGTGTTTACCGCGCTCTCGCACGCCGGCAGTGACGAATTGGTCGGCAAAAAACTCATCTTCGTCAACTGCACGCACGAGAGCTTGGCCGGCGGCCACTTAGAGCTGGTCGACCCAGACAAAGTGGTGCTAGAGATTCCGCCGCTGGGCCACACCGCCTCTGAAGAAGTCGCCACGCGCTTGCCCATCTTGGCCAATCTGCGCCAGCGCGGCTTTCACTTAGCCTTTAACCACACCGTGCTGCAATCGGCTTACGCGCTGTGGTTGCCATTGGCCGACTACATCAAGCTCGATTTGTCGGTGCTGGCGCCCGATCAGTTGGCAGTGCTTATCAAATACGCCAACCGCCACTCGGGCGCCGACCTGATCGCTGAAAAGGTCGAAACCGCGCAGCAATACGACATGGTGTCCAGCCAAGGCGTGCAATTGTTCCAAGGCTATTGGTTTGCCCGCCCTGCCTTGGTCCACGCCAAGCTGGTGACGCCGGCGCAAACCAGCATCCTTGGCCTGATCAATTTGGTGCGGGCGCAGGCCAGCACCGACGAGATCGAAGAGCTGCTGAAAAAAGACGCCGGCTTGGCGTTTAACCTGATGCGGCTGATCAACTCCTCAGGTTTTGGCCTGACGCGCGAAATCACCTCGTTTCGCCAAGCCGTCATGCTGCTGGGCCTGAAAAAGCTGTTTCGCTGGGCCGCCCTGCTGCTGACCACCTCGCGCGGCAGCGGTATGCCGTCCTCGCTGGGGCAAACCGCTGTGGTGCGCGGGCGGCTGATGGAGTTGCTGGCCCTTGAAAGCAAGATGGATCAAGACGACGCCGACCAAGCCTTTGTCGCCGGAATTTTCTCGCTGCTCGACGCCATGCTGGGGATGTCGATGAAGGAGGCACTGAGCCTGCTACACGTACCCGAAACAGTAGAAGAAGCGCTGCTCCAGCGCACCGGCGTCCTAGGCAATTTGCTCAGTTTGGCGCAGGCCTGCGAATCCAACGACGACGACGCCTTTGACCGCGCCGCCGCCGCTTTGCAACTGAGCAGCGCACAAATCAACGGCGCCCACCTGCAAGCGCTGGCTTGGGCCGATCACATCGCCGACTGAACCCGCAGTAGCATCGGCGCTCTTGTGCCCAAGGGCCATGCGCGCTGCGCCTTGCCTCTCCTAGAATCAAAGCCGTTTTACCTGTCCCTATCCCGCCGCCCATGCCACCCACCTCTGCCACCCAGGCCCACAGCCCCGCCACTGGCGTCGCATCCGCCGAAGCCAACAACGTCGCTGTGATCGCCCGCCAGGCAATCGTCGATGCCCACCGGGCCGTGTTTGGCTACGAGTTGTTTGACCGCTCGACCACCTCGCACGAGCACACCGCAGCCACCGATGCGGCGCTGCTGTTCAACGCCCTGTCCTCGGCCGGCAGCAACGCCATTGGTGGGCGAAAAATGGTGTTCATCAACTGCACCCACGAGAGCTTGGCTGGCGGACATTTGGAGCTGATCAACCCCGAAAAAGTAGTGCTCGAAGTGCCGGCACTGGACCCCAATGCCACGCCAGACGACATCGAATACCGCCTGACGGCCTTGCTGGGCCTGAACAAGCGCGGCTTTCGCATCGCCCTAGACCAAAACACGCTGCGCCCGGCCTACGCCCAGTGGCTGGCGGTGGCGGCGTTCATCAAGCTGGACATGACCACCTTTGCGCCCGAGCAGGCCAAAGATTTGGTGAAATTTGCCCGCGCCTATTCGCGCGCTCAAATCGTGGCAGAAAAGGTAGAAACCGCCGAGCAACACGCCTTGATGGCCGACTTAGACGTCAAGCTGTTTCAGGGCTACTGGTTCTCCAAACCAGCGCTGGTCAAAACACAAACCCTGCGCCCTTCGCACGCCATCATCATTCAGCTGATCAATTTGGTGCGCAACCAAGCCGATTCGGCACAAATTGAGCTACTGCTTAAAACCGACCCAACGCTGTCGTTCAACCTGCTGCGCTTTATCAACTCCTCGGGCTTTGGCCTGTCGTGCGAGATCACCTCGTTTCGCCACGCGGTGATGATTTTGGGCTTCAAAAAGCTGTTCCGCTGGGCGGCCATGCTGCTGACCACCTCGCGCGCCGACAACGCTGCGCCCGCCATTGGCACCGCCGCCGTAGTGCGCGGGCGGCTGATGGAGTTGCTGGCCTCTGAGCTGCTGCTGCCCGAAGAGTGCGACAACGCCTTTGTCGTCGGAATGTTCTCCATGCTCGACACCATGCTGGGCATTCCGATGGAAGAAGCGCTCGAATCGCTGGCCCTGCCTGAGCTGGTGGTCGATGCACTGCTGCATGGCACCGGCGTGTTTGCCCCCTTCTTGGCCCTGACCAAGGCCTGCGAGAGCGGCGACGACTCGCTGTTTGCCCAGCACGCCGACGCTTTGAACCTGACCAGCCGCCAAGTCAACCTGGCCCACTTGGAAGCCCTGACATGGGCTGACAACCTCGACCAAAACTGAAGTGATGCGCTGACTGGCGCAGTCTTGGCGCGGTATCCTGCGCCGTGAATTACGCGCAACTTCTTTTCCCCGACTTCTCGCTGATCCTTTGCGGCTACCTGATTTGCCGCTATACCGCGCTCGATCGGACGGTGTGGCAGCCGGTAGAGAGTCTGGTGTACTACCTGTTCTTTCCGCTGCTGCTGTTTCAGTCGATCATCAAAAGCCCCATCGACACCAGCACTGCCTCCAACCTGATGGTGGCGGGCGTGCTGCTAAGTTTCAGCGGCATTGCACTGGCCTACTTGCTGCCGCGCCTGCCGTGGCTGGGGCCAAGGCTAGACGCGCGCGACCACGCTGCCAGCGCGCAGGTGGCGTTTCGCTTTAACTCTTTTATTGGTTTGGCTTTGGTCGATCGTTTGGCCGGCCCGGCCGGGCTGCAACTGCTGGCGGTGCTGATTGGCGTGTGCGTGCCGCTGCTGAACATCGCCGCCGTCTGGCCCATGGTGCGCCAAGGCCAGCACAGCTTTGCGCGCGAGCTGCTGCGCAATCCTTTGATCATCGCCACCGCTTCGGCCTTGCTGTGCAATTTGCTGGGCCTGCAAACGCCCGACTGGTTGGCGCCCAGCGTCAACCGCATTGGCGCCGCCTCGTTGCCCTTGGGCCTGATGGCGGCGGGCGCCGGAATGCAGTTGGGCCTGCTGGCGCACAGCAAAAGCCTGTCGGTCTCGATACTGGCGATTCGGCATTTGCTGCTGCCGCTGGTGGCATGGGTGCTGGCGCGCGCTTTGCAGCTCGATGCACTGCAAACCACGGTGCTGCTGGCGTTTTCAGCCCTGCCGACTGCCTCGTCGTGCTACGTGCTGGCCTCGCGCATGGGCTACAACGCGCCGTACGTGGCCGGCTTGGTGACGCTGTCGACAGTGTTTGGCTTGGCCAGCTTGTGGCTGGCGCTCAGCGTGCTGCGCTGAGTCAGCGTTTTTGCACTTTTGCGTTTTTGCGTTTTTGCGCTTTAAATCTTTTATTTTGATAGCTAGAAGCGCTTGCTGCATAAGGTCTAGAGGCCGATTTGACCATTATTCTTGCGCCAGTGCCCACGCTACGTGCTCGCTCACCAGTGCGCTGTCGTGCTGCGCACGCGTCTGCAAGGCCGTGCGCAGTGCCAGCGTCAGCGCAGGGCTGGCGCTGGTGCGCAGCCCATTGCCCAGCGCCACGGCAATGTTGCGCAGCCAGCGCTCGTGGCCAATGCGACGAATCGGGCCCCCTTCGGTCTGGCGCAAAAAGGTGGCTTCGTCCCAAGCAAACAAATGCACCAACTGCTGGCCGCTCAAGCCGGCGCGCGCATCAAAGTCGGGCAGGCTGCTGACTTGGGCGTATTTGTTCCATGGGCAAATCAGCTGGCAGTCGTCGCAGCCATAAATGCGGTTGCCGATCAACGGGCGCAGCTCCAGCGGAATCGCCCCGGCGTGCTCAATCGTCAGGTAAGAAATGCAACGGCGTGCATCCAGCCGGTGCGGCGCCAAAATGGCTTGGGTCGGACAGACATCGATGCACGACTGGCAACTGCCGCAGTGCGCGCTGACCGGCTCGCTCGGCTCCAGCGCCACGTCGATATAAATTTCACCCAGAAAGAACATCGAGCCGGCGTCGCGGCTGAGCACCAGCGTGTGCTTGCCGCGCCACCCTTGGCCGCTGCGCGCCGCCAGCTCGGCCTCTAGCACCGGGGCCGAATCGGTAAACACGCGGTGGCCCAGCGGGCCAATTTCTTCTGCAATCCGATCACTGAGCTTTTGCAAGCGTGCGCGCAGCACCTTGTGATAATCCCGTCCCCGGGCATATACCGAGACCGCGCCTTGCGCCGGATCGGCTAATCGCGCAAACTCCAGCGCCTGCCAACCGCTTGGCGCGTCGTGCGCACTGTGCGCGGTGCGCGGCAAATAATTCATGCGCGCAGTGATCACGCTGACGGTGCCGGGCACCAACTCCGCTGGGCGGGCGCGCTTTAAGCCATGCGCCGCCATGTAATGCATCTCGCCATGGAACCCTTGTTCCAACCACTGCATCAACCCCGGCTCGGCGCCCGACAGATCGACCCCGGCCACGCCAATTTGGGAAAATCCCAGCCCGCGCGCCCATTGCTGAATTTGAGGAACCAGTTGACTGCTGCATATCACCATCGTCCGATTGTAGAAAGCGCCCCCGCTGCGCCAGCCGCCAGCACGCGCCAAGCCACTTGGCACAGTGAGGACGATACCGCCACCTTTGCCCGCCAACTGGCCGCGCAGCCGCTGCTGGCCGATGCCTTTCTCACCCTGCACGGCGATTTGGGCGCCGGCAAAACCACGCTGGTGCGCCACCTGCTGCGCGCGCTGGGCGTAGAGGGGCGCATCAAAAGCCCCACCTACGCCGTGGTCGAGCCG
>JAGNSH010000250.1 GCA_017988165.1 Giesbergeria sp.
GCGCTGCATCAAGGCAGTGACGCGGGTTGTGAGCGATTCGTCTTGCAGCGGCTGAAATTTGTTGAACAGCGGGGCGATAAAGGTCGGGTAAACCACCATCAGCTGCAGGTTAAAGCCCATCCACACCGCCCACGCCCACAGCCACCACAGGCTGCCAGCGGCGCCCATCAGCCACAGCATCAGCGCGGCAATGGGCAGGCCGATAAGCGTGCCAATCAGCGTTGATTTGAGCAAGTCGCCCAGCCACAGCGGCAGCGTCATTTGGTTAAAGCCAAAGCGCTGCTCAATCACAAAGGTTTGGTACAGCGTGCTGGGCAGGTCAATCAGGCTGCTGATCAGCACAAACGCTGCCAGCAGCGCCAGTTGCTGCGCCATGCCAGTGCCCAGAGAGGTCAGCAGCCATTGGTTGAGCGCGTCCAGTCCGCCCAGCACCGTCCAGCCGATCAGCACGGCTGCGCCAAGGGCCATCTCTAGCAGGCTAAAGCGCGCTTTGGTGATGGTGTAGTCGGCCGCTTTTTGGTGCGCTTGCAGCGTAATGCGCTGGGCAAAAGCGCTGGGCACGGCGCTGCGGTGGCGCGCCACGTGGCGAATTTGGCGCGAGGCCAGCCAAAATTTCAGCAGCAGACCTAAGACCAGGGCGGCGATAAAAGCCAAAGTCATGGCCAGCGAAGGGGGGAAGGAGGCCGACGGGGCCACAGGCATTTCAGGCATGAGGCGCGAGTGTAGGGCATCAGCGACAATCGCGTGTATGTCAGAAATCACCTCTTTTACCCCTGTTGCCCCTGCCCAATTGCCCGCTATCGCGCTGCCCGTATTGGCAAAATCTGATCAAAATTTGATTTGGTTGGACTGCGAAATGACCGGCCTGAATCCGCAAAAAGAACGCATCATCGAAATTGCCGTCATCGTCACCGGGCCCCATTTAGAGCCGCGCATTGAAGGCCCGGTGCTGGTGATTCACCAGTCGGACGAGCTGCTGGGCCAAATGGACAATTGGAACAAAGGCACGCATGGCCGCAGCGGGTTGATTGACAAAGTCAAAGCCTCCACACTGACCGAAGAGCAGGCGCAAGAGCAAATTTTGCAGTTCTTAAAGCGCTACGCCCCCAAAGGCAAGGTGCCCATGTGCGGCAACACCATCGGCCAAGACCGGCGCTTTTTGGCACTGTATATGCCCAAGTTAGAGGCCTTTTTTCACTACCGCAACGTCGATGTCAGCACCCTCAAAGAGCTGGCCAAGCGCTGGAAGCCGACGGCTTACTCCAGTTTCAAAAAGGCACAAAAACACACCGCGTTGGCCGATGTGTACGAGTCGATCGATGAGTTGGCGCACTACCGCGCGCAGCTTTTTGCGCTATAGGGTCTTTAAGAGCTTGCGGGAAAACCCGCATTTATGGCATAATCGCCGGCTGCACCGCACTTCGCTGTGCAGATTGCACATCTCCCCTCACACGCCGGGTCGCGAACGCCAAGAGCAAAAATAATTTTTTTGCTCTCGTATCGCACAAATACCCAGCCGCACCGGCCACGCCAGTGCAGGTTTCGTTTGATGGTTGATGTTTTTTAACCATTGACGATGCCACCGCCGGCCACGCCGGCGTTCGCTTTCGTGTGAGAAAAAATATGACTGACACTTTCCAAGTGCAGGGCGACTTCGCGCCTGCTGAATCTTTTGTTGCCACTGACGCTGTTGCGCACAGCGCTATTGACGCCGTAGCCGCCATCGCCGCTGCTGCTGCCGCTACGGCTCCTGTTGTTGCCGTTTCTGATGAAGCTGACGACGTTGCCGTGACCGACAAGCCCAACGGCTTTATCGCCATGGGCTTGGCCCCTGAGCTGGTGCAAGCCGTGGCCGACCTGGGCTACACCCAGCCCACCAGCGTGCAAGACAAGGCCATTCCTTTGGCCATGGGCGCTGGCGCTGAAGGCGGCCGCTTTATCGACCTGATGGTTTCCAGCCAGACCGGCAGTGGCAAGACCGCCGCCTTCTTGCTGCCGGTGCTGCACACGCTGATTCGCCAGCAAGCCGAAGCCGAAGCCGAAGCGCGTGCCGAGTACGAACAATCGGTGGCCGACGCTGTCGCCCGTGGCGAAGCGCCGCCCAAGCGCGCCAAGCGCAAAGACCCGACCAACCAGCGCAACTTCAAGCCCGCCGTGCCCGGCGCGCTGATTGTTTGCCCCACCCGCGAGCTGGCCCAGCAAGTGGCGCACGACGCCATCGACTTGGTCAAGCACGCCCGTGGCCTGCGCGTGGCCAACGTGGTCGGCGGTATGCCGTACCAATTGCAAATTGCCAAGCTGCAAAACGCTGACTTGGTGGTGGCAACTCCCGGTCGTTTGCTGGACTTGCAGCGCTCGATGCAAATCAAGCTCGACAAAGTGCAGTTCTTGGTGGTGGACGAAGCCGACCGTATGCTCGACTTGGGCTTCTCGGACGACTTGGCCGACATCAACCAACTGACCAGCCAGCGCAAGCAAACCATGATGTTCAGCGCCACCTTTGCGCCGCGCATCCAGCAGCTGGCCATGCGCGTGATGCGTGACGGTG
>JAGNSH010000096.1 GCA_017988165.1 Giesbergeria sp.
CTGCATGGCCGCGCGCTGGGCAGCGTCGCGCCGCAACTGGACATGGCGCACACCCTGCAATACCTTGATGGCAGCGAAGACGTGGTGCAACTGGCCACTCGCACTCAGGTGGTGCGCCGCGCCCCCATCGTCGAAAACGGCGTGCTGACCGGCGCGCTGCTGGTCTGCCGCGACCCGCACACCATCCACAGCGCCGAGCGCCACTTGCGCGCCAACCAGCGCCAGCGCCAACGGGGTGCAGGCGGCGTGCGCTGGAGCATTGACGACTATGCAGGCGACAGCGCCGCCGTGCAGCGCCTGCGCACGCTGGCGCTGCAGTGCGCCGCCAGCGCCGCCACGGTGCTGATTGGCGGCGAAAGCGGCACCGGCAAAGAACTGCTGGCCCAAGGCATCCACCGCGCCAGCGGCCGCGCGCTGCAACCGTTTCTGGCCGTCAACTGCGCCGCTTTAAGCGAGAGCCTGCTGGAGAGCGAGCTGTTCGGCTACGAAGACGGCGCCTTCACCGGCGCGCGCCGGGGCGGCAAAACCGGGCTGATTGAAGCGGCGCACACCGGCACGCTGTTTCTGGACGAAATCGGCGATATGCCGCTGGCACTGCAATCGCGCCTGCTGCGCGTGCTGCAAGAGCGCGAAGTGCTGCGCGTCGGCGCCACCACGCCGGTGCCGGTCGATGTGCGCGTGATTGCCGCCACCCACGCCGACCTGGGCGCGCAGGTGGACAGAGGGCTGTTTCGCCGCGACCTGTATTACCGCCTCGCCGTGCTGCGCCTGCACACGCCCGCGCTGCGCGAGCGCAGCGCCCGCGACGTGGCGCAACTGGCTGGTGCGCTGCTGCAGCGGCGCCTGCCAGCCTCGCCAGCCGATGTTCCCGCCGTCGTCCACACCCTGTTGGCCGCCGTGCTGCAGCGCGCCGCGCACCACCCCTGGCCCGGCAACGTGCGCGAACTGGAAAACTGGGTTGAGCGCGTGCTGGCCTGCCACGCGTATGTGTGCGATGCGCCGGGCGCGGTAGATGGAGCGCGGCTGCTGGAGGTGTTTCCCGAATGCGCCGGTGCCCACGCCCCAGTGCCCCTGAAAGAAACCCGCCGCCGCGCTGAACAGCAGCGCGTGCGCGAAGTGCTGGCGTCCGTCCACGGCGACCAGCGCCAGGCGTGCGAGATTTTGGGCATCAGTAGGGCGACGTTGTGGCGGCGCGGGCGGGGGTAGACCCCATCAAACTTGCCGACACTCTCCCGGACGTGCCCGAAAAGACTCAACCACCACACTTAAGTGGTTCTAATTTCGTTAAGCAGGTCGGGATGGCGATCCAGCAGCTTAAACAATTTGACCAAGGCCAGTGGCGGCTTTGTTTTGCCGTTTTCGTAGCGTGAAAAGGCATTGATGCCACCGCCAAAAATTTCGCTAGCCTCGCGCTGTCCAAGGTCTAGCTTTTTGCGCACGCTGATGATGAAGCCGGGGTCAACAATAGCCGCGTTCACCTGTCTGTTAAATGCCTGCATCTCACGCATGACACGCTCAGTTTCGGCCATGTCGGTGATGGATTCGTCACAGGCAGGGCAAAAATCAGCCGTCACCGCAGAAATGATGGTGGTTTCGCCCTTGTAGGTATAGGACAGGTCGCGCGTGTCATGAATCAGCTCCGCTGCGCCGCAAATAGGACATTTCATGGTTATAGCTCCTTGAAGGATACGATCAGCACGTCATCAATGACTGTTAATTTCAAGTACACGTCGCCCGCCTGCGTACTGGGGCGGTACACGTCCTGCCATACCGTGTGATCGGAATGGGTAGTCATGCTCTTGTAAAAGTCCGCTGGCGTGAGTGCTATTACCACGGCCAGCATGTCGGGAAGTTCAAAGCCCAGTGCAGTGGCTCCAAGCCTAGCTGAATGGGTTGCGCGTACTTTTCCTGCCTCAATGAGGGTTTTGACCACGGCCAGCTTGCAATGCGGGGTTGGTTTTTCCATAAAAAAAATTTTAACCTAGTTGGTTTTTTATGGGCAAGTAGGTTAGTAGTTTAAATTTTGGACTTTCAACTTACACGCCCTTGCCATACGCTTTTTTTCCGCTTCTTGAGACACTCCAGACGAATGCAAAAAATCTCCCAAGCGCAATACTTTCAAATCGAGGCCCAGTTGCGTCTAGCCATAGGAGTTGCCGTAGCTAGCGCAACCACACCCTGATGTGGCCGGTTGTATTCATCACTGTGTTGGGCATATTGGTGCTGCGTCTTGCTGCGCATGCCCTGATCTTGCGCGGGCTACGCGCTCCTAGGCTGGCACACCAGCGTACTCCGGCAGATGTGGGGCTGACGGCCCAAACGGTGCGCTTGCCCGTGGCAGAGGGAAAAACTTTGTTTGCTTGGTTTGTGCCAGTGCCCAGTCAAGTGCTCAGCCCTGCAGTGGTGGTAATGCATGGTTGGGGCGCCAATGCCAGTTTGATGCTGCCAGCACTGGCGCCGCTGCACGCTGCTGGCTTTGCCGTACTGCTGATAGACGCCCGCTGCCACGGTGAGAGTGACGATGCGCCCTTCACCTCGCTGCCGCGTTTTACCGAAGACATTGAAGCTGGCCTAGATTGGTTGCACCAACAAGCAGAGGTCGACGCTAGCCGCTTGGCAGTGATGGGCCACTCGGTGGGCGCTGGGGCAGCGCTGCTGTGCGCCACGCGCCGTGACGATGTCCGGGCTGTGGTCAGCCTGAGCGCTTTTGCGCACCCACGTGAGGTCATGCGCAATTTGCTGGCACAAGTGCGTATTCCTTACCCCGTGATCGGCTGGTACGTGGTGCGTCACGTGCAGAGCGTGATTGGTGCGCGCTTTGACGACATCGCCCCGCTGACCAGCATGGGCAAGCTGCGCTGCCCGGTGTTGTTGGTACACGGTAAGCAGGACGAGCTGGTTCCTTTTGCCGATGCCCAGTGCCTGCAAGCTGCCGGCCTGTCGGCCTCGGGCCGGGTGCAATGCCTAGCGGTCGCTGGCGGGCACGACCCCAGCGAGGCGCTAGCGGAACATCTGCCGGCGCTAATGGTGTTTTTGCAAGCAGCAATGCCGCTGGCTGCGTTATAGCGAATAAGCCCTCAACCACAAGTCCCCTACGCTAAAACTCGACAGCCAAACTCCTGCACTGGGCGCGCCACTTCAGCAACGTAATGACCGGTAATAACCGGCAATGGCCGTGCGCCACTAAACTCACCGCCCCATGACAGCAGGATTTATTCCATGCGTTTGACCGTTTTTTTGCGCCCCTTGGTCTTGGCGGCGCTGGCCAGCTTGGCCGCTTGTGGCAGCAACCTACCCGCCCCAACCATCCCATCGGCCAGCAGCAGCACTACCAGCACCACCCCCGCCGCCACCGCCCCGATAAAAATCGGCATCGCCCTGGGCGGCGGCGCGGCCAAAGGCTTTGCGCACATTGGCGTCATCAAGATGCTCGAAGCCAACGGCCTGACGCCCGCCGTGGTGGCCGGCACCAGCGCGGGCAGTGTGGTCGGCGCGCTGTATGCCAGCGGCATGGATGCGTTCGCCTTGCAGGAAAAGGCCGTGGCCCTGGACGAGGCCAAAATCCGCGACCTGCAGCTGTCCTCGGGCGGGCTGGTGCTGGGGCAAAAGCTGGAGGACTACGTCAACGAACAAGTCCAGCGCAAGCCACTGGAGCAGCTGGTCAAACCGTTCGTGGCCGTGGCGACACGGCTGGAAGACGGCGAGCGCACCGTGTTTGCCCGGGGCAACACCGGCCAGGCGGTGCGCGCCTCCAGCAGCATTCCGGGGGTGTTCCAGTCCGTCAGCATTGGCAAATACCACTATGTCGATGGCGGCATCACCAGCCCGGTGCCTGTCGATGCGGCGCGCCAGCTGGGCGCCGACATGGTGATTGCCGTGGACATCTCCAACAAAGCGCGTGGCCAAACGCCTGATGGAATGCTGGGCACGCTGGGCCAGTCGATTGCCATCATGGGCCAAAAGCTCGGCCAAGCCGAACTGGCGCGCGCCGACATCATCGTTCGGCCCAAGGTGCTGGACATGGGCTCGACCGACTTCAGCCAGCGCGCCCAAGCCATCATTGAAGGCGAAAAAGCCGCGATGGCCGCCATGCCGCACATCCGCGCCCGCGTGGCGCAGCTGCAAGCCGAACGCGCAGAGGCCGCGCATCTGGCACAGCAGCAAGCCGCTGCGGCGCAGTACCAAGCCTGCTTGGACAAACGATCGCGCCTGCAAAAACTGGCCGGCATGGCCGGGATGGATGGCGACTGCGCGCCGCCTTGATGCGTGCTGAATCGGTCTTTATCCCGCCAGCGCCTTCAGCCGAAACGCGCCCACGGCGTGCGACAGCGCTGCTGCTTGCGTTTGCAGCGTGCCGGCGGCGGCGGAAGATTGCTCGGCCAGGGCGGCGTTTTGCTGGGTGCTGACGTCAATTTGCGCGACTACTTGGTTGGTTTGGCTGATGCCGGTGCTTTGCTCTTGGCTGGCTTTGGCAATCTCGGCCATCAGGGTGCGGATGTTGCCCACATCGTGAACCACGCTTTGCATGGCGGCGTTGGCGCGTTCCACCAGTTGGCCGCCCTCTTGGATTTGGCCGACCGAGGTGCCGATCAGTTCTTTGATTTCCTTGGCCGCTGTCGCGCTTTTTTGCGCCAGCGAGCGCACCTCTCCCGCCACCACCGCAAAGCCCTTGCCTTGCTCGCCCGCGCGTGCGGCTTCTACCGCTGCATTGAGCGCCAAGATGTTGGTCTGAAAGGCGATCAGCTCGATCACGCCGATGATTTCAGACATCTTTTCTGACGAGCGGTTAATGCCCTGCATACATTGCGTCACGGCCTCCATCATCGTGCCGTTGTGCCGCACGGCGCCTTCAGCACGGCTTGTCAGGTCGTGCGTTTGGGTGGTGTTTTCTGCCGTTTTGTGGATGGTGGCGTTGAGCTGCGCCATGGTGGAAGCGGTTTCTTCGACAGCGGCGGCCTGCTGCTCAGTGCGCTGCGACAGATAGGTGCTGCCGGCGACGATCTCTGCGGCGGCGCTCAAAATTTGCTCGGTGCTGATGCGGATTTTGTCGATCATCTGGTGCAGATTGGTCACCACCGTGGCCAGCACGTTAATCAGCTGGCCCGGCTCATCGCTGTGCGTGCTGTGCGGATGGATGGTCAAGTCGCCGCCGGCCAGTTGGCGGCCAATGTGCAGCGCTTCTTGCAGTGGTCGCACGATCAGCCGCGAAATCAGCAGCGCCGTGCCCAGTCCAAACACCAGCGACAGCAGCCAAGTGCCGATCAGCTGCCAGTTGCTGGTGCTGATGGCTTGCTGTAGCCGACCTTCTTCGGTGGTGTAGTGGGCGTTGATGTCGGTTTGCAGCGTCGCCAGCCGCTCGTTGAGCGGGTGAATCTGGTCTGCCCCGGCGTTTTGGGCGAGGGCGGCCTGATGGTCTTTCACATAGCGCTGCAGGTCGGCCGTCAACGCCAGTACCCAGCCCCGGTCAGCCTCGCTCCAGCGGCCAGCGCTGTCAATTTCAGCCACCATGTCGCGCAGCGCCCCGTCGATGCTGGCGACCGCCTCGTCGTGCGCCTTGAAATGTTCCCGGCTTTGGTCGATGGCGTAGAAAAAATTGGCATCGCGCGCGGCCACCGTCGCGTCGTACATACCGCCATAGGCTTTCAGGCGAATCATTGATTCTTGGGTGGTGTGCAAACCAAACAGACCCGAGGCGGCTATCAGCAGCGCCTGCGCCAGCAACAGCCCAAAGCCCAGCAACAGCTTGGCGGTGACGGACAGATTTTTGATGTATCCCATGGTGGGCCCTTCGCCTTCACTATTGACAAAAAACGCGATTCGCCGCTGGTCGGCAATCCGTGAACCGACCCCAGCGATAGGGCGTGCGTTTCGTCAGGCTGGCGCGAGGGGAAATCCAAGGCGGCATTCTAGTTACAAAGTCTCACTCAAGCGCTTTGCCGAAAGAGCTGTGGCCAAGGGCTGGTGTTTCAGGGGTTAGTGCTTGCCTGAATCAGTTCGTCTATGGTGGAAGGCACATCGCCGCGCTCCAGCATGCGTTTAAACACTTCGTACACATCGGTACGGCTGCCTTCTTTGCGCAGGGTTCCCTCATCGTTCAACCAGGCATAAATGACCACGGACAACGGACTGGATGCGAACATAAAGAACAACCGGTATCGCTGCGGCAGCCCTTTTTTGACGCGCCGCCAATTGCTGTGGCTCTTGCCCAGGGTGTGCCCCAGCCGAAACACCGGATCTGCGGGGTTGGTGGGCACGGTGACAGTCATCGACTGATAGACCGACGCCAGCAGCTTGGTTTGAGGGTGCTGTTTATAGCCACCAGGGTCTGCCTCAGCTAGACGCGCCACGTCTTGCGTCAAGGCCTGTAGCCGCTGCGCAAACGGTTTGAACTGAAACAGGTTCCATCCATTTTTTTGCATCAATCGAGCTCCACGCCTTCCACCAGGGCGGCAATCTGGGTCATCTGGGCCTCGGTCACCGGCTCAATCAGCTCAGGATGCGCGGCCATCTGGCCTTCCAGAAAGCCCAAGAATGCTTGCATGACGGGGTTCTCCTCTTCGTCCTGCGGCTCTGGCGTCTGCCCGCCCGTAGGCACGACTGACACCAGCATCTGCCCCGGTGCGAGCACCGTACCGCGTACCTCGCCAAAAAACTCGGGATTGGCCTTGAACAGCGCTGCATCAAACCTGAAACCGTTGGAGTTGCCGATAGAGGTGCTCTTGCCACTAAACGATTGGTGGTTCATGACTGCCTTCGTAAGTACAAATGAGACCACATTTTAGAACTCGATGGCCAAAAATCCAAAAATCCAAAAAGCCAAGGGGCAAAATTAGCGTAGTTCTGAAGTCCATGTAATCACCCCGCCAACACCTCCCCCGGCACCCGCACCCAGCCTTCCATCAAAATCCGCGCGCTGCGGCTCATCAGGGCTTTGGTGACTTGCCACTGGCCGCGCTCGTCTTGCAGCGCTTGGGCGCCGGCACGCAGCGTGCCTGAGGGGTGGCCAAAGCGCACTGAAGAATGTTCGCCGCCGCCAGCTGCCAAGTTCACCAGCGTGCCCGGAATGGCCGCTGCCGTGGCGATGGCGACGGCGGCGGTGCCCATCATGGCGTGGTGCAGTTTGCCCATCGACAAGGCGCGCACCAGCAGGTCGATGTCGGCGGCGTCGATGGTTTTGCCGCTGGAGGCTGTGTAGCTGGCCGGTGGCGCGACAAAGGCGATTTTGGGCGTGTGCTGGCGCTGGGCGGCTTGAGAAATGTCGTCAATCAAGCCCATGCGTACAGCGCCGTGGGCGCGGATGGTTTCAAAGCGGGCCAGCGCGGCCGGGTCGGCGTTGATGGCGTTTTGCAACTCGCAGCCGGTGTAGCCCAAATCGTGCGCGTTCAAAAACAGGGTGGGAATGCCGGCGTTAATCAGCGTGGCCGGCAGCGGCGCTTCACCGGGGACGTGCAGGGTATCGACCACGTTGCCAGTCGGGAACATGGCGCTGCCCGCGCCGTTTTCGTCGGCGGCTGGGTTGACGAATTCCAGCTGCACTTCGGCGGCAGGGAAGGTCACGCCGTCGAGTTCAAAGTCGCCGGTTTCTTGCACTTGGCCGCCCGCCATCGGCACGCGGGCAAGGATGGTTTTGCCAATGTTGGCCTGCCAAATGCGAATGGTGGCCCAGCCGTTGCCCGGCAGGCGGCGCGGCTCAATCAGCCCCATGTGGAT
>JAGNSH010000251.1 GCA_017988165.1 Giesbergeria sp.
AGTTTGTCACCGGCCAAACCATTGCCGAAGCGCTGGCCAACAGCCGCCCGCTGGAAAAAGCCGGCTTTCGCTACTCCTACGATATGTTGGGCGAAGCCGCCGTCACCGAGCAGGATGCGGCGCGCTACCTGGCGTCGTACGAGCAGGCCATCCACGCCATTGGCAAGGCCTCACACGGGCGCGGCATCCACGAAGGGCCGGGTATTTCGGTCAAGCTCTCCGCCCTGCACCCGCGCTACAGCCGCGCGCAGCGCGAGCGCGTCATGGACGAACTGCTGCCGCGCCTGCTGCAACTGACGCAACTGGCGCGCCAGTACGACATCGGCCTGAACATCGACGCCGAAGAAGCCGACCGGCTGGAGCTGTCGCTCGATTTGCTGGAGCAACTGTGCTTTGACCCCAGCCTGCAGGGCTGGAACGGCATTGGTTTTGTGGTGCAGGCCTACCAAAAGCGCTGCCCGTATGTGATTGACTACCTGATTGACTTGGCGCGGCGCAGCCGCCACCGGCTGATGATTCGGCTGGTCAAGGGCGCGTACTGGGACAGCGAAATCAAGCGCGCTCAAATCGACGGTCTGGAGGGCTACCCGGTGTACACGCGCAAGGTCTACACCGACGTGGCCTACCTGGCCTGCGCGCGCAAACTGCTGGCCGCGCCCGACGCCATTTACCCGCAATTTGCCACGCACAACGCGCAAACCGTGGCGTCGATTTACCACATGGCCGGCAACAACTATTACAGCGGCCAGTACGAATTCCAGTGCCTGCACGGCATGGGCGAGCCGCTGTACGAGCAAGTCACGGGCAGTGTCGGCGACGGCAAACTCGGCCGGCCGTGTCGCATTTACGCCCCCGTGGGCACGCACGAAACGCTGCTGGCCTACCTGGTGCGCCGCCTGCTGGAAAACGGTGCCAACACCTCGTTCGTCAACCGCATTGGCGACCCCAACGTGCCCGTCGCCGAGCTGGTGACCGACCCGGTCAGCGAAGCCCTGCACATCCAGGCGCAGGGTGGCGAGTTGGGTGCGCCCCATGCTGGCATTGCTCTGCCGCGCCAATTGCTGGCCGACTTGGGTGCGCAGTCGCGCCTGAACTCGTCGGGCCTGAACCTGGCGCACGAGCAGCAATTGGCCTCGCTGGCCGTGGGTTTGCTGCGCAGCACGCAAACGCTGTTTACCGCGCCGGTGGCCGAAGCGGGCACGGCGCCCAACCCCGCTGCCACGCCCGAGCAGGCCAGCGCCCACGGCTGGCAGCCAGTGCTCAACCCGGCTGACCCGCGCGACCAAGTCGGCTGGGTACGCGCAACCACGGCGCAAGAAGTCGCGCAAGCGGTGGAGCGCGCCAGCAACGCCGCGCAAATTTGGCACGGCACGCCAGCGCAAGAGCGCGCTGCCTGCCTGCAACGCGCCGCCGACTTGCTAGAGCAAGAGACACAAAACTTGCTGGGCCTGATCGTGCGCGAGGCCGGCAAGTCGCTGCCCAACGCCATCGCCGAAGTGCGCGAAGCGGTGGATTTTTTGCGCTACTACGCCGCCCAGGTGGCCGCCACCTTTGACAACGCCACCCACCGCCCACTCGGCGTGGTGCTGTGCATCAGCCCGTGGAACTTTCCGCTGGCGATTTTTGCCGGTCAAGTCGCGGCGGCGCTGGCCAGCGGCAACTGCGTGCTGGCCAAACCGGCGGAGCAAACCCCGCTGGTGGCGGCGCAGATGGTGCAACTGCTGCACAGCGCCGGCGTGCCCGCCGGAGCGGTGCAACTGCTGCCCGGTGACGGCGAAACCGTGGGCGCGGCGCTGGTGGCGCACCCGCAGGTGGCCGGCGTGCTGTTTACCGGCTCGACCGAAGTGGCGCGCCTGATTGCCCACACGCTGGCGCAGCGCCTGAGCCCGCAGGGCCAGAGCATTCCGCTGATTGCCGAAACCGGCGGACAAAACGCGCTGGTGGCCGACTCGTCGGCACTGGCCGAGCAGCTGGTCGGCGACGTGCTGGCTTCGGCGTTTGACTCGGCTGGCCAGCGCTGCTCGGCGCTGCGCCTGCTGTGCCTGCAAGAAGAAGGCGCCGAGCGCGTCATCAACATGGTGCGCCAAGCGATGGGCGAATGGGTCATGGGCAACCCCGACCGAATGCACACCGACATCGGCCCGGTGATAGACGCCCAGGCGCGCGCGCAGATCGAGCAGCACATCACGCAGCTGCAAGCGCAGGGCCAGCGCGTGACGCGCCTGGCGCGCGACGAAAGCGCTGGAATAGGCCACTTCGTCCTGCCAACAATTATCGAAATTGATAGCATAGAGCGCTTGCAGCGTGAGGTGTTCGGCCCAGTTTTGCATATATTGCGCTACCGCCGCGAGCAACTGCCGCAGGTGCTGGACGCCATCAACGCCACCGGCTACGGCCTGACGTTTGGCGTCCACAGCCGCATTGACGAAACCATTGCCCAAGTCGCGCAGCAGGTGCAAGCCGGCAACATCTACGTCAACCGCAACGTGATTGGTGCGGTGGTCGGCGTGCAACCGTTTGGCGGCATGGGCCTGTCGG
>JAGNSH010000097.1 GCA_017988165.1 Giesbergeria sp.
TGCTGCGCAGCGAAGCCCACGCCGGCCAAAACGACGCCCGCTGGCTGCGCGAGCGCCAGCGCGAGGAGCAATTGCTGGCCGAAGTCAGTCGCCAAGCGGCGCAGCGGTTTCGGGGTACGCCGGCCTAAACCAGCACTTCCACCGGTGTTGGCGCGCCAGCCAGCGCACCCCGGTACCGCTACCGCATTGTGAGAAACTTTCAGGCTCTATGTCCGATCGCCGCCAATTTCTGTCCCACACCCTGCGCCAGAGCGCAGGCCTGTCGCTGCTGTCACTGGCCCCTTGGGTAACGACGGCGTCCCATGCCGCCCCACAGCAGCACGCCAGCGGACGCCCCTTTCGCATTTTGATGATCACCTTCCGGGGCGAAACCGATGTCGACCGGGGCTTTCGGGCCTACCTGAACGACGCCGGGCTGCAAGTGCAGTTCACGGTGCGCGATGTCGGGCAAGACGTTTCGCGCGTGCCGGCCATCTTGCAAGAGGCCCTGGCGCTGCGGCCCGACCTGATTTACGTCTGGGGCACACCGGCGACGCTGGCCGTCGTCGGGCCGTATGACCAAGCCAACGCCAGCGGCTTTATCCGCGACATTCCGGTGGTATTTGCGCTGGTGGCGGCGCCACTGGAGTCGCGCATCGTGGCGCAACTGCAAGCGCCGGGGCGCAACGTCACCGGCGCGGTACACGTGGTGCCGACGCCGGTGCAGCTGCGCGCCATGCAGTCCTACCGACCCTTTCAAAAAATTGGCGTGCTCTACAACAGCGCCGAGCCCAATTCGCGTGCCATCGTGGCGCAGACACGCACCTTCTGCCAGCAGCAGGGCACTGAACTGATCGAGCGCACGTTTCGCACCTATGCCTCTGGCCTGCCGGTAGCCGATGACGTCGAAGACCTGGTGGCCGAGCTGCACGCCGCCGGGGCGCAGTGGCTGTATTTATTGCCCGACACCTTCGTCGGCAGCCTCTACCACCGCATTACACCGGCGTCTTTGGCGCTGCAACTGCCGACGTTTGGTGCCACCGAGCTGGCAGTGCGCTCGGGCAGTGCGCTGGTCGGGCTGGTCAGCCGCTATTACTCGGTCGGCCAACTGGCCGGTGCCAAGGCGCTGGAAATTTTGGTGGCTGGCAAGGCTCCCGGTCAGCTACCAGTCGAGTCACTCAAGCGCTTTTCGCTGCTGGTCAACATGCAACTGGCGCACAGCCTGCGGCTGTACCCGCCGATGGACATACTCAACTACGCCGAGGTCATCGCCATCGGCCCAGCGCAAGGCCAGCCATCATGAGCGCGGTGCCCAGACCCGCCACCGCCACGGCACCGGCGGCAGAGGCGGCACTGGACTGGCGCCTGCTGCAACCCACCGACTTGGACACGATGGAGGCGCTGCACCGCCTGAGCTGCGCCGGCATGTCAGCGCAACTGGTCAAACCAGAAAAGCGTGAATTTCTGGCCAGCCTGCTGCACGGCCGGGGAGAAGTGATAGGCGCATGGGCCGGCGCGCAGCTGGTGGCCTATGGCGCACTGCTGCACGAGCTGCTGCCGGACGACGATCCGCGCCCCCTTTTAGGCTTGGCGCCCGAGCGCCACCTTGCCAAGCTGGCCGGTGCCGCCGTCGCCCCCGGCTGGCGCGGCCAAGGCCTGCAGCGCGCGCTGATTGCCCGGCGCATGGCGCGCGCCGAGCGCCACGCCGTGCTGTTTGTCACCGCCGCCCCCGGCAACTGCGCCAGTTGGCACAACCTGCTGTTCTGCGGCTTTAGCGTGCGTGCGCTGCAAGTCTGTTACGGCGGCCTGACGCGCTACCTGCTGGCCTACGACCCGGCCGCACCCGCACCCGCTCCGCTCGCTCCCCGCACCAGCACCGACACCGCTGGTTTTCTGGACATCGACAGCCTCGATCTGGCGCGCCAATACCACCTACTGAACGCCGGCTGGCAGGGCGTAGCCCCCGGCAACGTGGCCGGCAGCGTGCGCTGGGTGCCACCACCCGCAGTAACGACAGTAACGGCAGTCACCGCAGCCCCCGGAGTACGCGCATGAACCCCCGCAACGCGGTGCTGGCCATCGTGCTGGCCGGCATCTTGGCCATGCTGGCCGGCACCCAAGCGCTGACTTGGTGGGCAGCGCGCGCCGCCCACCAAGAGCAGGTGGTGCAACGCGACAGCTACCTGCTGCACAGCCTGCGCACGACGGCAGAAAACTACCTCGCCATCGGCCTAGGCCTAGAGCAAATGGAAGCCCTGCAAGGCCTGATCGAGCGCGAACGCGCCAGCTTTGCGCATGTGCAGGCGATCGACGTGTTTGCCGCCAATGGCAGCTTGCTCTACAGCACCGACCTCAACGCTCTGGGCAGCCAAGTGCCGCCGCACTGGCGCGACAGCCTGTCTAACAGCACCCCTTGGCTGCGCGAAGAGCCGGGCCAGCGCCAGCTGGGTACGCGCTTTGACAACGACCTGGGCCACGCCGCCGGCGGCATTGTGCTGACCATCTCCACCACCCCCACGCCACTGACGCTGGCGCAATGGCAAGCCCGTGGCCAAACCGTCCTGCACCTGCTGGCCCTGCTGCTCCTGACCGGCCTAGCGGCTTGGGCGGGGGTGGTGCTGGGCCTTGGCCGCCTGCTGGCGCCTTACGAGCGCGTGGCGCGCATCCTGCAAGACGGCGCCCGCCCCGCGGCGGTGCCCACCGATACGCCGCTAGAACAAGCGGCACAACACACCCATGCGGCTTGGGGCGCCGCGCAGCAGCGCGCGCAGCAACGCCTGCAGCAGTTACAGGAACTTGACGATGCCCAATAACCCAGCGCACAGCGCGCCCCCCCTACACTGGTCGCTGGGTCTGCTGGCCTTGTGCCTGACGCTGACCCTCGGCGGCGCCGGTGCGCTGTGGTCGCTGCAGCAACTGCGCGCCGATACCGAGCGCGACGCCCGCCAAGATGCGCAGGCGATGGCGCAATCCGTCGCCCAAACACTGGCGCTGCAAATCAGCCGGGCGGTGCGTCTGGGCGTGCCGCTGGCCGACATTCCGGGCATGCCGGCCTACCTGCAGCGCGCACTAGCGCAGGCTCCCGGTCTGGCCTCGATTGCCGTGTACCTGCCCGACGGCAGCACCCTGCACACCACGCCGGCGCGCGCCAGCACCCTGCAAACCCAAGCAGCTATTCAGGTGCAAGGGCACAGCGTTGGCAGCGTGGTGGTGGGCACCGCACCAGCCGCACTGGTACGCGGCCTGAGCAGCGCCTACGCGCTGTGCGCGCTGCTGGTGCTGGCGCTGGGCCTGCTGAGCGGCTGGCTGGCCGCGCGCGGCCCAGGCCAGCGGCTGGAGCGCCAGCGCCAGCAACTGCAGGCCGGGCTAGCGGCGGCCCATCGAATGGACAACGCCGACGGGCCGGCCAGCACCGCCCTGCCCGACACCCAGCACGGCGGCTTGGCACGCGCCCTGCACGCCTTGGCCGAGGCAGAGCAACAGCGCCACGAACAAGAAGCCGCCGTACAGGCCTACGCCCAAGAGCTGCTGGCCGTGGACTTTGACCAGCGCCTGCAAGCGCCGATTGCCCGCATCGTCTCCGGCTCCACCGTGGCCGCCCCCACACCGGCAGGTGCCTGATGCTGCTGCGCACCCGTATCACCCTGATCGTGGCGCTGAGCCTGCTACTGATCGTCCTCGGTCTGGGCAGCGCCGGGCTGCTGCGCGAGCAACTGCTGCAACAGCGCTTGGCGACCACCGCACTGGCCGGACAAGCCTCGCTGTGGGGGGAAATGTTGGCCGCCGAAGACCGGCTGCTCGACCAAGGTCTCGACCAGCTGCTGGCCGATAGCCAGTTTTTACAGGCCGCCCGCCAACGCAACCGCGTGGCGATGGAGAAAATTTTGCACGCCGCCCAACTGCTGCCCGGCCCCGCGCAGCCGCTGGCGCTGGTGGCCTTGATCAGCGCCCGGCAAGAGCCGCTGGTTTGGGGGTTGGCGCTGCAACGGCCACTGCTCGACAGCGTCAGCCTAGAGCGCGCGGCCAACAGCGAACTGGTGGGCGGCCTGCGCTTGGGCACCAGCAGCGCACCCTTGGTGCTGTCGGCCCGCGTCCTGCCGCCGCAAGACCCCGCCGGGATAGAGCAAAGCCCGGTGGTGCTGGTGCTGGCGCGCCACGCCCAGCACGCCCTGCAGCGCTTTGCCGAGCGCACCGGCGCCCACGCCAACCTGATTGACTTGCGCAGCCAGCTCAGCGCCTCCACCGACGCGCTGCTGTGGCAGCGCACACCGCTGCAGATCTCGCCGCGCACCGCCTTCCACGGCCAGCAAGTGGCTGACGGGCGCACCTACCTCCTCAACAGCACCCCCGTGACCGACTTGGCCGGCCATACGGCCGGCGCGCTGGTGACGCTGGACGAGCGCAGCGCCGAGGCCGATGCCAGCCGCTTTCTCGGTCAACTCGCTCTGGGCGGCACGCTGGTGCTGGTGCTGGCGGTGCTGCTGGGGCTGAACTTTTATTTGGGCCGCAGCTTTCGCCCGCTGGAGCACGCCATCACCGTGCTGCAAGCGCTGGCACGGGGCGATACCAGCGTGCGCCTGCAGCACCGCGGCAACGACGAGATTGGCCGCATTGCGCAAGCCGTGGTCAGCCTGCGGCGCACGGCGCAAGAGCTGATGGCCGGGCGCGCCCTGCGCGAGCGCGTGCGCCGCCGCCAAGAGCGCTTGATCCAGCGCCAGCTGCACACCTTGGCCGACGCCACCGACATCGGCCGCCGCGAAGAAATACTCGGCCTGCTGCAGACGCACAGCAACCACAGCGCCGCGCAAGGCGACGAAGAGCTGCTGCGCCAGCTGGCCGCCGTGATGGGCGACCTGACGCAGCGGCTGATCCAGCAGCACCAAAGCCTGTCGTCGATGGTGGTCGAGCTGCGCGAAGCGCTGGTCACCAAAACCCGCTTAGCCGGGCTCGAGCAAGAGCTGCAAATTGCCGCGCAGGTGCAGCTGAGCATCTTGCCGCGCGAACTGCCCACCGACCCGCGCGTGCAGCTGCACTGCCACATCACCCCGGCGCGCGAAGTGGGCGGCGACTTTTACGACTACTTCCACCTCGACGACGAGCACTTGGGTTTTGTCATGGCCGACGTCTCGGGCAAAGGCGTGCCGGCGGCGCTGTTCATGGCGATCACGCGCACGCTGCTCAAGGCGACGGCGCTGTTTGTCGCCGCGCCCACGCTGTGCATTGGCAAGCTCAACGACCTGTTGGCCAAAGAGAACGAGCAAATGATGTTCGTCACCATCTTTTATGGCGTGCTGCACCTGCCCAGCGGCAACGTGACTTATGTGAATGCCGGCCACAACCCGCCCTACCAGCTGCGCGCCGATGGCAGCGTGCAAGCGGTGGCGCGCACCGGTGGCATGGCGGTCGCTGTCAGCGAAGATTTTGCTTACCGCGAAGGCCGGCTGACGCTGGCGCCGGGCGAGACGTTGTTTCTCTACACCGACGGCATCACCGAAGCCTTTGATTGCGACGCGCAGGAATATGGCGATGCGCGCTTAGAGGGCGTGCTGCAAGGGCTGCAGCGCCCGATCAGCCCCGCCGACCTCTGCAACGCGGTGCTGGCCGATGTGCACCAGTTTGAGCGCGGCGCGCCGCAGGCCGACGACATCACCTGCATGGCGCTGCGCTATCAGGGCGAATCGTCGCTCTTAAATAAATAGCTACTACCGCACGTATCTATTAGCTTTCAATGTGTTTTGCAGCTGAAAGCCAATAAACACGTGCGCTAGCAGCTCACTTTTTAATAACGGTTAGTTCTCAAACGTCAGGCGCAGCACGCACACGCCGGCGCTGCTGCTGGCGCGCGCGTGGTGGGCGCCGCGGCCAATCAGGTAGCCGGCCATTTGCAGCTCGGCCTGCGTGCTGGCGATCAGCTCCTCGGCGCTGGGCGGGGCCTCGGCCAGCGGCAGCAAAGTGCCGCGGTAGCGCAACAAGATGGTGAAAATGTAGTCGTCAAAATCGGTCTCGACCTGAATTTGCGGGTACGCCGGATCGACCAAATCGTGCGCGGTCAAGGCCTCGACCACCTGCCAGCCGACCATCTCGGCGCGGCGCACCGGCTCGGGGCGCGTGCCCCACAGGCGGCCTTGCTGCTCTAAAAAGTCGGTCACGTCTTGCAGCGTGGTCTGCGCCAAGGCGAAGCTCTTGCGCGTGCCTTGGCGAATGCCCAAACGAAACAGCAGCGCCAGCAGCACCGTCACGCACACGCCGGTCGCCAAGCCCGACGAGGTCACATAGCGCAGCTGCGGCCACAGGGTTTGCACGGCAGCGTGGATGGTGCCAATGCCGGTGCCCACCAGCAAGCCCATGCCCACGGCCAGCACGCGGCGGTTGTCCAGCATGCGCGAGGTAATCAGCTGCACGCCGCTGAGCATGGTGAAGGTGGCCAAGTACAACAGCAGCGCGCCAATCACCGGCGCCGGCAGCAGCAGCCACGTGCCAGTGATGTGCGGCACCAAGGCGGCCAGCGCCAAAAATCCCGCCGTCCAATAGCCCAAATAGCGGCTGGTGCAGCCCGAGGCCGCCGCCAAGCTGACCGCGCCGCCACTGGCCGCCAGCGGCAAGGCGTTGACGAGGGCGGCAAACAAATGCGCCACGCCCTCCGCGCGCACGCCGCGCGCTAGGGCGCGCAGGTCGGGGCGCACCCAGTCGGCGTTAGAGACGCGCTGCGCAATGGTTTGCGTGCCCATCGAAGTGAGCGACAGCGCAAAGCCCGTGACCATGTACGGCACCACCGCCAGCGGCTCAAACGCCCAGCCAAACACCGGCAGCTGCGGCAGCCACAGCAGCGGCATATCGCGCCACTCTTGCAACTCCTGCGCCGGCACCAGCCCCAGCAGCAGTCCGGCCAGCATGCCCGCCAACAAACCCAGCAACGGCGCAAACAGCCGCAAGGTGCTTTTAAGCCAGACGTTGCAGCCGACCATCGTGGCAAACGTCAGCAAACCGACCAACAGGCCCGCGCCCGAGACCGGAGCGCCCTCCAGCCCGCTGCCAAAGATTTCCCGAAAACCCAAGTGCCCCAACCCCAAGCCAATCAGCAGCACCGCCACGCCCGAGACCTCGACCGTGAACACGTTGCGCATGCGCATGATGAAAAAGCTAAAGACAATCTGCGACAGCCCCACCACCCACAGCATGCCAAACACCGTCGCCAGCGTCGCGCCGGGCATGTTGGCAACAAGGTACATCGCCGGCAGCACCGCGCCAGTAGCCTGCAGCGGGTAGTAGTAGCCCGCGCCCACATGGCGCAGGCCGCGCACCTGCAGCAACACCACCAGCGCCGACACCAGCAGCGTGCTCGAAACAATGTTCAAAAACGCGTTGTGGCCCAGCCCTTGGGCGCGCACATAAATTTCGGGAATGACCAGCAGCGCCCCTAAAAAAGCCAGCTGCTGCACCGCCAAACCTGCGCCCAAGCGCGCCGGCAACCGGTCGTTGACGCCAAAGGCGATGTTGTCGGGGCGGCGGGGGGCGGGGCGCTGCACCGTCACAGCACCGGCATCAGCTGCGTGTTGCCGGCCTCGGTGGCCCACAGGTCGCCCGTATCCAAATCAAACCACCAGCCGTGCAGCACCAGCGTGCCGGCCTCGACGCGCTCGCGCACCCACGGGTAGGTCAACAGGTTTTTCAGCGAGCCGGAAATCGAGGCGCGCTCGACCAAATGGGCGTTCT